>JBBUCQ010000103.1:0-2691 GCA_038057715.1 Patescibacteria group bacterium
CGAAGTTACATCTTTAAACGGCAACACAAAACACAAACTTGAAAGCACCAACGAATTGCTGGAAAATCCGTATTTTAAAGTGGTTGGACTGAAAACCGGCCGAACTCCGGCCGCCGGAGAATCATTTGTTGCCCTTGCTCAAGCTCCGGACGGACGTGAAATTTTAACAGTCGTTTTGGACAGCCCCGATCGTTTTAAAGAAACCAAAATTTTGATAGATTGGATATTAAGAAATTACAAATTATGATTCCCATAGGAGTTGTTAACATAGGTATCGGCACAGCCTTGCGGCATTTTTCTCTGGTTTTCGGATTGGCAACAGCCGGTTTTATATTGGTAGCCGCATTAACGCCGGTTTATTATAAACTTCTAATCAAATACGGCGTTAGAAAACAACTGCGCGAAGAAACGGCCGATGGACAAAAAGCGGTAATTTTTCAAGAACTCCATAAAAATAAGGCCGGTACTCCGACAATGGGCGGCGTACTAATATGGCTTACTGTAGCCTTAATCGTACTATTATCTCCACTTGCGCAATGGCTGGGATGGACGCGTTTTTCGCTTATGAATCGCAACGAAACTTACTTGCCGCTTTTTACGCTTATCGCAACGGCTTTGCTCGGCTTAATTGACGATCTCTTGAATCTGCGCGGAGGAAAAGAAAAAGGATTAAAAGTAAAACCGAAATTTTTATGGCTTACACTTTTCGGAATTTTGGGAGGATGGTGGTTTCACTACAAACTCGGCTATGATTTTATTAACATTCCGGGATTCGGAGATGTCACAATCGGAGCTTGGTACATACTTGTTTTCGCGTTCATAATCGTCGCAAGTTCAAATGCTGTAAATATCACAGACGGCTTGGACGGACTTGCCGGCGGTTTAATCATTATCACTTTCACCGGACTTGGAATAATTTCTTATTTGGAAGGACTTATTATTTTGACAGCTTTTTGCTCATTGATAGTAGGCGCAACTTCGGCGTTTTTGTGGTTTAACATACCTCCTGCGCTATTTTTTATGGGAGACACGGGCGCACTTTCTCTCGGGGCAACCATAGGCGTAATCGCAATGCTCACAAATTCCGTATTAATTTTGCCATTTCTCGCCTCAATTTTTGTTATAGAAGCCTCTTCTTCCGGTCTACAATTATTATGGAAAAGATTCTTTAAGAAAAAACTTTTTCTTATCGCCCCTTTACATCATCATTTTGAAGCGAAAGGATGGCCCGAAGAAAAAGTCGTTATGCGCTTTTGGATAATCGGCGCGTTTATGGCCGTGCTTGGGGTAATACTGAAGATTTTAAGCCTGATTCCGGCATAGCAACGGAAGATGATCCGGCTTCTTCTCCCCTTTCCGGAGCAACCGGCCGCGTTTTATCAATAGTAACTTTCTCGTCGCCCGTTTTGACCGTAACCGTTTGTTGAGTAACTTGCACGTCAACCGATTTACCATTTATATCTATCGTTTTATTTTTAATATCTTCCGGTTTTTCCGTATTTAATTTTTGAGCCTCAACAACAGCTTCTCCTATTTTTGATAATGCTTCGGTTTTAGCAACGGAAACACTTTCGCCGATAGAATCCGTTACCAACGGCTGATCCGGTTGCACAGGCGGAGATTCTTGAATAGTTTCAAGAGTCTTCAGACCTTCCAATGGTTTTTCCAATAAAACATTAACAGCCTGTTCTTTTTCAAACTTCGGCATTTGTTTTATTTCGAAAACGACATCGGAAATTGTCTGTGTATAAGCCTCAACTTGTTCTTTGGCCGCTTCCATTTCGCCTATTTCAGCCAAATCATGAGCTTCAATCAATTTGTCCTCGGCGTCTGAAAGTTTTTGTTGGGTTGCGGAAGCCAAATCAGCCGAAGCGAATAATAATTGCGTTCTGGAAACCGTTTCTTTCAACGGATATAAAACTTCAGTCGGTAAAATAAGCGCGAGCTGTTTTTTATAATTATTCAACGTTTCTACTATCTGCATTTTCAAAACAAAAGCTTCGGACGGGTTGGAAACTTCATACCACTGCAACCACTTTAAAATACTCTCCATCCTCGCGTAAAAATCATTCAAAGCCTCTACGGCTTTATCCGGAAAACCTTTATTGAACAAAAGTTCCGCATCGGAAAACTTCTTCCTCGCTTCCACAAAATTCTGTTTTTGTTCATCCTCTTCAATAATAGGCATCAAAGAGATCGCTTGCGGCAATCCTTGTTGCGGTTGCATGCGCTGTTCCTGCGATTCCTTTTTTACCGTTTCTATATATTGTCTGTCTTTCTCCAAATTGTCGGCAATCCAGCCTTCTCCTTCCCCCATATCGGCTTTATCGCGAACAATCTCAAACGTTTTTGAATTCGTTTTTACTTCCGCGCTAAAACCTTTTACGACGGTGGTTTCAATAATTTTTTCATCAATTTCAACGGTCACATCAACGTGATTTTGTATGGCTGATACTTTTGCTTTTTTCTTGGATGCCATTTCTACATCAAATGCCGCTTTCTTTTTTGCCACTGCCAAAGTATCGCCCGCTTTCACCTGAAAATGAGAAAAATCATCAATTAAATTAACTACTCTGCTCCAAAGTCTTCCGCGATTTAAAACAATCTCAACCAGTGTTTCGGTTTTATTTAAAGGATTTATAAATAATTTAGAGATTTGAACTTCCGTATTTTCCGAAAGCCTGCTTACGC
>JBBUCQ010000104.1:0-3595 GCA_038057715.1 Patescibacteria group bacterium
GAAGTTACAGGCGTTCATATTGTGAAAAAAGCGCTTGAAATGCCGGCGTGGCAAATTGCGGAAAACGCAGGTAGAGAAGGAGCTGTTATTGTAAATGAAATTAAGCACGCAAAGCCCGGTTTCGGTTTTGATGCCGCAAAAGGTGTTATGGCTGACATGGTAAAATCCGGAATTTTGGATCCGAAAAAAGTCACGCGCACCGCGCTTGAATCCGCCGCATCCGTCGCCGCTTTATTTCTAACCACAAAAGCCGCAGTCACGGATTTGCCGGAAAAAGAAAAATCGTCCGCACCGCAAATGCCGGGAGGAATGGGAGGGATGGGTGGGATGGATTATTAATATGGAAAAGTCCAATAAACCACAGGCAAAATTATTGTTTAAAAGAGTTAAAGATGATTTAGCAGGGGTGGCCGTTCCTGATATAAGAGCGCGAATATTGAAATTATTAGAGGATGGGAATAGAGAATTATTGCCGCCGAATGGCATTACGAATAAAACTGATTTATATCCGGATTTGCCGGAATGGAAAAGAATATGGAACGAATTTACTCTTCCATCACAGGATGTATCCATGGGTACGGAACGCTATATTTTAAGTGTAATTGAAGTTTTTAGAGGAAAATTTGGGGTTATATTACGTGGGTGGCATTGGGAATCATCGCGTGACTATAGTGTAAGGATTAGAAATTGGATATATCCCCAAAAGCCGGATGAGAGGTTTTAATTTTCTGATATTTAATATCAATACTGTGCGCAATAATATGGTGTTCTCGGCACAACGGCGCCAGGAATCTCGGGTCATGATTTCGGCTTAAACTAAACCTCTGTGTATGGTGAATTACTGTCGCCGGTTTTTGGCATGTGGTGATTGAGCATTTTTTGCCGTGTTCTTCTTTAAGGACTCTCTGAATTCTGGTTGAAATATAGTGGGATGTCGTTTGTTGAATTGTTTTTGCAATCTCCTCCTTCTCTTTTTCAATTTTCTCCTTTCGTCGTTTTAACATTTCGCGTAAAAGTTCGTTTACATCAATTCCTTTTAAGTGAAGTTCGTTAAGTTGTTCTTTAATATCATCGGCGATTTCAAAGTTTAAGTCATGCCCGGGCAGACTTTTATCCCCAAAAAGTGGCTTCTGCGAGCCATTCTCGTTTTTGGTCGCCGCATTTTGTTTCCCGAAATCAGCCTCCATGATCTGCTTCCTCAAACATTTTTCATCCCGCACCAAAGTTTCCAGCGCGCTTTTTGGTAAAACTTTTACTTTCTCGGCAAGTTCTTCCTCGTTCTCCGGAGTAGCGATAGAAACAACCCTCGCTAATTTATTCATGCTAACCTCGCCATTTTCCAGCATCTTTTTAAGAGCCGGTTTATCTTCAACTCTTTCGCGCAGATTTAGAGCCAAACGAACCTGTTTATCCGAAAGTCCGCAAAGTTTGAAGGCAAATTCAAAAATAGTATCAAATCCTTTGTTCTCATATAATCGTCTCCTGTTCACTTCCGGCAGAAGTCCGATGAATTTTTGTCGCCACGCCCGCGCCGCTGTTCCGTAGTATTGGCATTTTCTATAAAGTTCTTTATCGGACAACGAAGATATGAACGAAGAAAAAGACTGTATAGGATCAGTCTGCCGCGCTCCGGATGAAGTACCCGGGTTTAGCACCAGATTAACTTGCAGTGTTTTAAGTGAAATATTTGAATTTTGCATAAAATTATATAAGTTAAATGATATGAGTATCTCTGTATAGAACATACTACTTTTTCCACTATAAAAATCAACAATTTTCGCTTGAAAAAACCTGCAAAAAGTTGCACAATCACCACCTGTTTACGGCTTAAATAAGCCAAAATTAGCGCACTCTAAATTTTACAAACCAGCGAAATTCATTATGGATTAAGAAGTTCGTATAATGTACCATTCGCGAACGCCATCCACGCAAGGTAAAACGCATCGTATTGAAATATACTTTGCTACTTTTGCAAATCATTACTCACTCAAAAAAAATTGCGTTATGTTGAAATATACTTTGTCATTTTCGGGCAGTGTATTGTGTAGAAAAGCCTGTGTACCCCAAAGGAATAAACATATATCATGTTATAATATTCCTAATAGTTTGTATGTTCAAAATAATCCGAAAAAAACTTGGATTCTTCAAGAGGGGGATTCTAGGATTTTTTCAAAATAAAATGGAAAAATTTGTTCCGCACTCGAATGCGCACCCGAACACGCTCCAGTTCCCGCACACGAATATCCACACGCTCCCGCACCCGCCCGAATTGAATTTATTTGAAATCGGCCGATCAGTAAAAAATAAACCTATCCGGTGCTTCCAAATCGGCAGCGGAAAAACAAAACTTCTATATGCATTCGGCATACACGGAAATGAAGTCGGCACCGTAAAATTGGCCGGCCATTTTTTAAAATGGATTAACGAACACTTAAACGAATTAAATAAAATCACTCTATTTATAGTTCCATGTTTAAATCCGGACGGATTTAGCCTTGCGTTACAAAATCCGGATTATTTTAGTGGAGGAAAAATAGGACGGTTGAATGCGAATAACGTTGATTTGAACCGCAATTTCGCAACTAAAACTTTTCAAAAAGAATCCGTCTGGTATTTTTCCGAAAAAATAAAAGTATATTGCGGCGAACATGGAAATTCCGAACCCGAAACAAAAGCCCTCACCGGTTTTATTGAAAAAAACGACATTAAAATTTTATTTATGTTTCATAACGCCGGGAAAGAAGTCATGGGAAACAAAAATACCCTCTCCCAAAAATTAACCAAATTATTTTGCGAAAAAAGCGGTTTTCATTATGTAAGCGATGAAGATTGGGCTAAATTAAATCAAACCGGCACTGCAAAAGAGTGGTGCGATGAAAAAAATATTGCGTATATAGAAGTAGAGGGATCTGCGCGGTGGGGATCCGATTGGAAAAATCAAAAAGAAGCTATAATATCAGTAATGCGCGCCGCTTAAAAATTTTATGAAATATATAGACCTCACACACACTTTTAATCAAAACATGCCGGTTTATCCCGGTGACACTCCTCCTGAATTTTCTCAAACTGATTTTTTTGATCAGCAGGGCTACAATGGTTTTCAAATTAAAACGGGAATGCATGTCGGAACGCATATGGATGCGCCTCTGCACATGTTGAAAGACGGGAAACGGCTTTCGCAGTATCCGCCGGAACATTTTTTCGGCAAATGTCATCTTATTTCTGCTCGCGAGCAAAAATTGATAGACGCGCCGCTTTTAGAAGGAAAGCAGATTGAGAAAGGGGATATCGTATTTATATTTACCGGCTTTTATAAAAAATTCGGCAACCCTGAATATTATGAATCTTATCCGGAAATCAGCGAAGAGCTTGCTTTAAAAATGATTGAACTCGGAGTTAAAATTGTGGGCATGGACACGCCGAGTCCGGATCGCCCGCCGTTCGCCATTCATAAATTGCTGTTCAAAAATGACATTCTTATCATTGAAAATCTTACCAATTTGGAGGAATTATTGGCGCATCCGCAATTTGATGTGATCGCATTGCCGGCAAAATTTGATATTGAAGCGGCTCCGGTAAGGGTTGTTGCGCAAGT
>JBBUCQ010000104.1:3695-4942 GCA_038057715.1 Patescibacteria group bacterium
AAATTTGAAAAATTCGTACAGCTTGTTGCCACGCACGATTTTGAAGAAGTTATGAAACAGCATGCGGACGACGATATTGTCTTAAACAGCAATCTTTTGACCGATCTTGCGAGCGCGCATCAAGAGGAAGAGCAAAAGCGCGATCCGAAGCTCCCGATTTTTTTGGTTGTCGGCGTGATTATCGGTGTTGTTATTACTTATTTAATTTTGAGATTTTAGATGAAATATAAAAGAATAATGCTTAAGCTTTCCGGTGAAGTTCTGCTAGGCAGGCGGGAAAGCGGTATTGATCATAAAATTCTTGAGGCGCTTTGCCGTGAAATTTTAGAGGTAAAAAAATCAGGCGTTGAAATTGTGATTGTGATCGGCGGCGGGAATATTTGGCGTTTCCGCGATTTTAAAGAAACAGGAATTGAGCGCGTTACATCTGATAATATCGGCATGCTCGCGACTGTAATGAACGGCGTTGCGATGCAAAGTATGTTTGAAAAACTCGGGGTGCCTTGTCGCGTTTCCTCCGCTATTAATATTCCGCAGATTGCGGAGCCGTATCTGCGCAGAAAAGCGATCAGACATTTGGAAAAAGGCAGAATTGTGATTTGCGTTGGAGGGACGGGAAGCCCGTTTTTTACGACAGATTCTGCGGCGGCTCTTCGGGCGCTTGAACTCAATTGCAATGTGTTATTAAAAGCCACGAATGTTGACGGCGTATATGACAAAGATCCGGATGAATTTAAAAATGCAAAAATGTTCAGCGAAATAAGCTATCACAAAGTTCTAGAAATGGATTTGGCGTTTATGGATCAATCCGCTGTTTCACTTTGCAAAGAAAGCAATGTTCCGATATTGGTGTTTAATCTTGAAAAGCGTGGTAATATTGCGAAAGCGGTAAAAGGGGAAAAAGTCGGAACTATAATAAAATAATTTTTAATTCTAAATTTTTATATGGCCACTACGCAAGAATACATAAATTCAGCGGATCAGGAATTCCAAAAAGCTCTTCAGCATCTAAGAAACGAATATTCAAAGCTCCAAACAGGGCGTGCGAGCCCGGCTCTTGTTGAAGATTTAAAAGTTGAGGCGTATGGCGGATTTCAGCCTTTAAAAAGCCTTGCGTCTGTCAGTATTCCGGATCCGAAAACTCTTCAAATTCAGCCGTGGGATAAAGGAATTTTGGGGGCGATTGAAAAGGCAATTCAGTCCGGAAATCTCGGGCTTAATCCGGTTAATGATGGTCGCGTAATCCG
>JBBUCQ010000104.1:5042-10919 GCA_038057715.1 Patescibacteria group bacterium
GGAGAGGATATAATGACTATATAGGGGAACAACTGACATGTGACAATTGACATGTTACATGTGACAAAAAGTCAAAAGTCAAAAGTCAAAAGTCAATTGTTAAATGTTAATTGTTTTCTATGGATATTATTCTTACAATTATTGCTGTCGTCATAATTTTTTCAATCCTGGTTCTTATTCATGAAGCCGGGCATTTTTTCGCGGCGCGAAGAGCGGGGATAAAAGTTTTGGAATTCGGCATCGGTTTTCCGCCGCGCCTTTTTGAGAAAAAAATCGGAGAAACCACATATACGATTAACGCGATTCCGTTCGGCGGCTTTGTAAAATTATACGGCGAAGACGCAACCAGCGAAGCTGTTATTAAAGCCAAAGACAGCTATGCGCATAAAAGTCCGTGGGTTCGCACAAAAGTTGTTGTCGCCGGAGTTTTAATGAATTTTATTTTGGCGATTTTTCTTTTGACTATCGGTTTTACTTTTGGAATTGAGCCGCTTCTTGTAACCGAAGCTGATTTATTCGCGCATCTTGCGCAAGGAAATGTGAAAAGCGCGCCGGGCTTGTTTATTGGAAAAGTTCCGGATAATTTAAAATCTTTCGGGCTTGAAATGGGTGACAAAATTGTGACGATTGACGATAAAGCGATCACCGATGAAAGCCAAGCTGGTATTTTTGAGAAAGGCGGAGCGAAAAAAGACATTGATTTGACATTGGTTTCGGCGAAGGGCGTATATAAAAAAATACATGTTCCTTTAACCGGCAAAGATAAATCTTTTGGCATTGATCTAAAGCCCTTTACGCAATTTCCGCGTCTGGCGATTCTTGAGATCAAAAAATTGAGCAAGAGTTCAAAAGCGGGGTTTAAAAAAGGAGATCAGATTTTGCAAATGAACGGAACTGAAATTTATACGCCGCAAGATTTTGATTATGCATTAAGCCGTTCGCAAAATATCGCTTTTACGATTTTGCGCGATAATCAAATTCTGGAAATTCCGGTTACTCTCCCTGACAAAAAAAGTGTTGTAATTGCGGAAATTTTCTCGGATTCAGCCGCGCAAAAATCCGGATTTATAAAAGGGGATATTGTTGTCTCTATCAGCAGTACGGCAATTTCCGCGCCGGAGCAGATGCAAGAGATTTTGAAGAAAAGCGGCGGAAAAAATTTAGCATATAAACTTTCTCGTGATGGTAAAGAACTTGAAATTACAGCAAAAACAGGAGTGAACAACATGCTTGGCGTCGCGCTTTCTCAAGTAAATTCTTTTAAGAATTATGAAATTTCAACGTACAGAACCAGCGTTTTAACTTCAATTACCGAAATTAAACGTGTCCGATATGGTCCATGGACAGCCTTTAAACAAGCCGTTTCGGAAAGTTGGAGGCTGACAGGGATTACGGTTAATGCTTTTGGCAGAACCCTTAAAACAATTGTTTCGCGCTTTAGCGTTCCGGCTGAAATAGGCGGTCCGGTTCAAATTGCCTACTACACTCACACTTTTGTTCAAGAAGGATTTTTTGCGCTTCTGCGATTTACTGCGCTCCTTTCTCTTTCTCTCGCAGTCATAAATATTTTGCCGATTCCCGCCCTGGACGGAGGCCGTCTTCTTTTTATTGCGATTGAAGTTATTTTCAAGAAACGCGTGAATGCGCGTTTTGAATCATTTGTACACGGCATCGGATTTATCCTCCTTTTAGGTTTAATAATTCTTGTTACCTACAGTGACATAATTAAATTATTTTAATCCTTTATGGGACATCACAGATCATCAGAGGCAGGCATTTTTGATTTTGGTAGAAATTTGAGAGCGTTTGCAGATTCGGGAGCTCAAATTGAAAGGGAAGAGGAATTAATAAAGCATCGTAGAGATGAGGACCATACAGTCGGCAATGGACATTTTATAAAACTGGAAAAGTTGTACAGTACCCACCGCCAAGCGCTTTTAAAAATATTGGAAGGCATAAGTATAATTGCAGTTACAGCGTGTGCGACAGTGGCCGGTATCGGTTCTTTGGAGGGTAAAGAGAAACCTGTGCCGCAAGATGATGTATCTTCTGTTAGCGAGGATGTGGTTTCGAAAATTTCAAATGTATTGACAGAAGAGGGGGGGGTGGTACTATAGAGGTAGGTAAGGCAGGTAAAACGAATAATTTTTTAACAAAAACAAATATGCAAAATCCACAAAGACTTATTTTTCAACAGTTGCCTGAAAGGGGAGGAGAGGAAAATCTTAGAGGTGAATTGCCGGAACCGGGTACGGATGCTAAAAATATAGCGTCTCAAGCGAGTGCGAAATTGGAACGTTTTTTTGAAGGTACTACGGTTTCGCAATTGTATAAACAGATTCAGGAAGCTACGGAAAGAATAAACGAAATATTCTATAAAGATCGCGTGGCTTATAATACGATTGCACATCAGTCAAATGAGGCACTTTCTCTAATAATAGACAAGTTGGTACAGCTTACCCCGCGGAATGAAGAAGAAAAAAGCATCATTTTACATTATCTTAAATATAGTAAAACCACTGACGGCACTGCACATGCTTTTCCATCATCGTCACCAACGAGAGATTATTCTTATGTACAAAAGAGGAGGGGGGAAGTGGAGGCTATGCATTTCGCAACGGTTACGGAACTGAATGGTAAATTAAATTCTCTTTCAAGGACCGACGAATGGGAAAGAATAATACAACTTACTCCACTAAATGAAGATGAACGACAAATTATTTTAAGAGCGATTGAACATCTTGAGAAATACACACCTGCATATGATTCAGGACATCCAGATGCGCAAAAACTCCACCCGGTTCATTTAGATAAAAGACGAAAGGAAGTTAAGGCCTTGAAATTCTAGGCAAATTTCCGTGCCTTGTGATATTTGAGATCAATACTGTGTGCAATAATATGGTGTTCTCGGCATAGCGGCGCAAGAAATCGCGGGTCGTGATTTCGGCTTAAACCAAACCTTTGGGTGTGGTGAATTGTTGTTGCCGGTTTTTTGCAGGTGGGGATTGAGCATTTTTTGCCGTGTTCCTCTTTAAGAACTCTCTGGATTCTGGTTGAAATATAATGCGAGGTCGTTTGTTGAATTGTTTCAGCGATCTCCTCTTTTTCTTTTTTAATTTTTTCTTGCCGTTTTTCCAACATTTCTCTCAAAAGCCCGTTTACATCAATTCCTTTTGAATTTAATTCGTTAAGTTGTTCTTTAATATCATCGGCGATTTCAAAGTTTAACGTCTGTACGTACAGACATTTGTTGCCAAAAAGTGGCTTCTGTGAGCCATTTTGCTTTTCAAAATCAGCCTCCATGATCTCCCTTTGCGAATGCTTCTCATCCCGCACCAAAGTGTTTAACGCGCTCGTCGGTAAAACTTTTACTTTCTCGGCAAGCTCTTCTTCGTTCTCCGGAGTGGCAATGGAAACAACCCTCGCTAATTTATTCATGCTAACTTCGCCATTCTCCAGCATTTTTTTAAGAGCCGGTTTATCTTCAACTCTTTGTCTCAAATTTAGAGCCAGATGAACTTGCTCCTTTGAAAGCCCGCAAAGCTTAAAAGCAAATTCAAAAACATCGCGAAATCCTTTTTTCTCATACAAACGTCTCTTATTTACTTCCGGCAAAAGTCCGATAAATTTCTGGCGCCATGCCCGCGCCGCTGTTCCGTAGTATTGGCATTTTCTATAAAGTTCTTTGTCGGACAATTTCTCTAAAAAGTTTGAATTTTGCATAAAATTTTATAAATTAAATAATATGAGTACATACTACTTTTTCTGCCACGAAAATCAATTATTTTGACTTGAAAAAACCTGTCAAAAGTTGCACAATCGCCACGATTTTTCGGCTTAGGAGAGCCATAAACGGCACATGCAAAATTTTACAAACCGGCGGAATTCAGCGTGAATTAAAAAGTTCGTATAATGGCCGCGCGAAATGGAACGCATTATATTGAAATAGCCACCATTAAAACGATATCCTTGCGTTTTGCCGGAGAGGGGTTAAAATAAAAAGCCCACGCCTTCGCAAAGGCTATGGCGTGTAAACCAATATGGACAATAAAGATTTCTGGAAACAGATTTTACTTAAGCTTTACCCTTCCATCCGCCATGACCAATTCATAACGTGGTTTGCCGATACCGCTGTTCTTCGTATTGATAGCGGGGTTGTAGTTATAGGCGTGCCTACGCAGTTTGCTTTTAATTGGATTGAGCAATATTACAAAGCCAGAATTTTGGAAGCCGCAATTGAATTTAATAAAACCGTCACCGATGTTTCGTTTGTTGTTGACAGCAATCTTTCAAATAAAGACGATCCTCGGAAATTTCCGCTCGCTTCCATGCTTCCGAATGCGAAAAAGCCGAGGAAATTGCCGGGAAAGCAGGAAGTTAGAGTTTCGCCGGATACGGTAAGCTACATGCTTAATCCGAAATATGCATTGAGTAATTTCATTGTTGGAAAGCACAACAGGCTTGTCCACGCCGCTTGCCAAGCAGTCGGCGCTAATCCGGGCTCACAATGGAATCCGCTTTTTATTTATGGCGGAGTGGGGCTTGGTAAAACGCATTTGCTCCAAGCTACAGGTCGCGAAATTATGCGAAATTTTCCCGATAAAGTTGTAGTTTATTTTTCCGCGGAAAGATTTTTAAATGAACTTGTTGAGGCGATTAAAAAATACAATGCTCATGATTTTAAAGCCAGATACAGAAATGTGGATGTTTTGATAATTGATGATATCCAATTGCTCGCTGAAAAAGATCGCACGCAGGAAGAATTTTTCCATCTTTTTAATGAACTTTATAATGCAAATCGCCAAATTATTATAAGTTCGGATCGTCCGCCGAAGGAATTGGCGGGAATTGAGGAACGCCTGAAAAGCCGCTTTGAAATGGGCATGGTTGCGGAAGCCCATTTTCCGGATTATGAAACTCGTCTCGCGATTTTGCAAAATAAGTGCAGTGAACAGCAGGTGATTATGCCGCCGGATGTTTTGGATTTTATCGCTTATAACATTCATCACAGCATTCGCGAGCTGGAAGGCGTTTTAAATCAGGCGATCGCGCAGATGCGGCTTGAAAATTCAACGCCCACCGTAAAATCCATTGGTACTATAATAAGGAGATTAAATTCAACCGGCGAATTGGTTGGCGTAACAAAAGAACAAATGGATTCAAAGTCATCGGTGCGGAATGCCGAAGACGTTATAAATATGGTTGCCGATTATTATAAAATTCCTGCGAGTGAAATCCGCGGATCCGTGCGAAAACGCGAAATAATGATGCCGAGGCAAGTTTCAATGTATTTGATTTATGAAGTTTTGGGACATTCTTTTGATACGATCGGCGATTGTTTCGGGCATCGCAGTCATACGACCGTGCTTCATTCATACAACAAGGTGCGCTCGCGCATAGGGAAAGATTCAAAGTTATTACAAGATATACACGCGCTTAAGAAGGAAATGGGGCTGTAATTTTTCCTTTTGACTTTTGAATTTTAAGTTTATACTTCGGTATATGTACCATACTTACTACCAAAAGCCGCGGCCGAAAGGAGGATATTTTTTGCCGTTTTTGTCTTTGATAATCGTCGGACTGATCGTTGTTCTTGTTTTTCAAATCGTGACTTATTATCAAGCAAAACGCAGTCAAGCTCTTGAAAATAAAGTCGCCGTAAAAGTTGTAAGCGGTACGGCCGATATGAAAATTTGGGGAGTTGAGCAATTGGTTCGGGCTTTTGACGGAAGTATTTTGAATGAAGGAGATATTATAAAAACAGGACCGGCTTCCCGCGTAATTCTTTCATTGCAGAACGGAAGCGTAATAAGGCTGGATAGCGAAACGGAGATTGATTTTGCGCAGTTAAAAACAAAAGACGGTAAAGATGAAGCT
>JBBUCQ010000105.1:0-6110 GCA_038057715.1 Patescibacteria group bacterium
AGCGAAGGAAATTGCGGGAATTCTGCTGGATATAGGAGCTGTAAAAGTCAGTATTAATCCGCCGTTTACGTGGACGTCCGGAATTAAATCTCCGGTTTATTGCGATAACAGAAAATTAATTTCTCATCCTTCGGCGAGGAAGCAGATTGTTGAGAGTTTTGTTGAAATGATGCGCGAGCAAAATATGAAGCCGGAATTTTTGGGAGGTACGGCGACTGCCGCAATTCCTTGGGCGGCTTTTCTTGCCCATGAACTTAATTTGCCGATGGTTTACATTAGACCGGAGAAAAAAGCGCATGGTGCGGGTCGTCAGGTGGAGGGCGATTTGCCTTCAGGAAAGCGTGTTTTAATTGTTGAAGATTTAATTTCAACGGGCGGTTCGTCTGTTGCCGCGGCGGTCGCTGTACAGAATGAATGTAAAGGAGTGGTGACAGATGTTTTCGCAATTGTGAGTTGGGAACTGGATGAATCAAAAAAAGTTTTTGCGTCTGCCGGCTTGAAACTTTCCGCTTTGACTAATTTTTCAAATATAATCGGTTTAGCCCTTGAACGCGGGCAAATAACAGAGGGGGAGTGGGCGAAAATTCTTGAATTTAAAAAAGATCCGCGCGCTTGGGGCGCAAAAATTTAAAATACTATCAATGCCTAAACCAAAATTCCATTTCATAGACAAGTTGATTGAGGCCATCAAAGCCAAGGGCTCGCCGATTTGCGTGGGACTGGATCCGCGCCTTGAATTGATCCCGAATTTTATTAAAGAAGTGCATATCGCGAAAAAAGGACGCTCATTCGTAGCCGCCGCTGATGCATTTTTGGAATTTAACAAAGGAATTATTGATGCCGTAGCCGATTTGGTTCCGGCTGTTAAACCTCAATTCGCTTTTTATGCGCAATATGGATTTTCCGGAATTTGGGCTTTTGAAGAAACCTGTAAATATGCGCAGAGCAAGGGTTTGCTCGTTATTGCGGACGCGAAATGCAATGATATTGGGTCTACTGCCGAGGCTTACGCAAACGCATTTTTGGGAGAGAGTGATTTGTTCGGCGAGCGCGTTGCGAACTTGGATTGCGATGCGTTAACAGTGAATCCATATTTGGGGATTGATGGGATTAAGCCGTTTATTGAAGTCTGCAGAAAACGCGGAAAGGGGATTTTTGTACTCGTGAAAACTTCGAATAAATCTTCCGGCGATTTGCAGGATCGCATGCTTGCTGAAGAAAAAATGCGAAATTATGAGCTTATGGCGCATTTGCTGGAATCGTGGGGAGCGGATGAAATGGGGGAATCCGGCTATAGCTGTGTTGGAGCCGTTGTCGGCGCGACTTATCCTGCTGAAGCAAAACATTTGAGAAAAATTATGCCGCATACTTATTTTTTGGTGCCTGGTTATGGCGCGCAAGGAGGGAAAGCCGCGGATGTGAAGGCCTGTTTTAATGAAGATGGTTTGGGCGCGATTGTAAATTCCAGCCGCGATGTTATTTTTGCATGGCAAAAGGTGGGCGATGAGAAAAATTATGCCGCGGCGGCGCGGGAAGCGGTTTTACGGATGAAAAAAGATCTTGTATCTTAGTCTTTTGTTTAATAAAAATGATAACAGAGCAAGAAAAGTTAGATAAAGGAAATAGCGGAAAACAATATCTAGAAAGATCCGACGAAAAATTAGGGCTTTTAGAATTACTTATTTCTGCTATCAGGGACGCGATAAATGCCGCACAGAATTTTCATCCCCATGCATTTATTAGATTGGCTGAGAAAAACGAGTTCGGTATACATCCTTATAGCCTTTTATACTGGTGGTCATTAAAAGAAACTGATCTACAGGCCTATAGAAGACAAATAACAGGATTGAGATTGGAGGGGAGATATGATGTAGATAATTTAGAGGCGGCAGTTGAAGATCATGACCAAAAAAGAATAGAATTAAAACGCACAAGATTGGGATTGCGGATAATAAAGTAGAAAAAAGATCTTGCAGGGATATTTTAGATGTAGTATAATTAGTTTAGAAATTAAACTGGTTTAACTATGACTACTCGAGTGCTTCATTTTATAGGTAAAGGTCAAATAACTATTCCGCAGGAATGGAGAGCAGTTCTTGGGCTGGAAGGGAAAGCTGTTAAAGCCGCTTTGGTCGGGGATAAGATTTTAATAGAGGCTCTTCCGTTGCATGAAGAAAAAGAATGGGATGTGGAATTGATATCTTTGAATACATTGCCTTCTGTAGATCAAAAGCTGATTAAGGAAGGTAGGAAATTTTATAAAAAAGGCAAAAAAGAGAAATTTTTAACGGCCGGCGAATTTTTCAAAAATTAAACCTTTTATGTATCGTCTTATTTTTTATCAATCAAAAGCTCTCGGAAAGGACAGAAAGAGATTGATGAAAGATAAAAAAACGCTTGGACTTATTGAAGAAGCGCTGGGCAAACTGGCAGTGAATCCGTTCGCGGCATTTTTATCCGTGAAACGCCTGCACAATTTAGAGGAAGCTACTTTCCGGTTAAGATGCGGTAAGTGGAGAGTGCTTTTTGATGTGGATACGCAGAATAAAGTTATTATTATTTATAGAATAAAACAGAGGAAAGAGGGCTATTAAACCAATTTAGCCCACTCTTTTAAAGTTAGGGTTTCAGGTCTTCTTGTCGGATCTATGCCGGCTTTTTCTAGAAGTTCTTTAGGCAGTGTTCTGCGAAGCATTTTGCGTTTTTGGGAAAAGGCTTTATGAATTAACGCGAAATATTTTTCATAATCGGTTTTTGTTTTTAGTTCCGGAGTTTTTGGCGTTTTAGGGAAATCTATTTTTATTATTGCGGAATCCACTTTTGGTGCCGGTTTAAAATTGGCACGGGATACATCGGCGACGATTTCCGGATCGCCGAAAGTTTGCACATGCAACGCTAGAACATTCATTCGCGGCGGCTTGGCACAAAGTTTTTGGGCAACTTCTTTTTGGACGAGCAAAACGGAGCGAGTCGGCAAGTTAGACGGATTCTCGCGGATAAAATGATCCAGCAGGGGAGAGGTGATTGAGTAGGGGATGTTCGCAATCCACGCATACGGTTCGTTTGGCGGCGGAATTCTAAGTGCATCGGCGTGTATAAGTTCAAGTTTTCCGGAATCAATTTGGTCTTTAAACTTTTCGCGCAGAATTTCAAAAAGCCGCGCATCTTTTTCAATAGCAATAACTTTTTTAGCGCGTTTTAAAAGTTCTTCCGTTAAAATTCCGAATCCCGGTCCGATCTCAACAACGGTTTCGCCACCCATTAAACTCGCAGTCTCAATTATTTTTTCTACAATGTGCGGATTCGTCAGGAAATTTTGTCCGAGCGATTTTTTAGGATGGAAATGTGCTACAAACATATTATTTAAGTATGTAGAGGTCAGTTGCATATCTTTTCTTTAAACATTTTTTGGAAGCGGAGCGAGCCGCATGCGGCGAGCGTCCCCCGGAGACCACCGCAGTCCTGCTTTGGCAGGACGAGGAGGTCGCAGGGGGGTCGCGCTCCTTGTTTGAAGAAAAGATATGCAACTGACCGAATACCAACTAATTTCTACTAAAAACCGCTTTTCTAATTTCCTCAAATACCAATATTGTCATCGCGGCCGCGGTTAAAATCAGCCATTGATTCAAAGTCAGCGCCGTGGTTTTTAAATATTTTTCAAAAATCGGCATTTGTACGATTAAAATTGTTGCAACTGTTGAAAATACAATCGCGGCAAGCAAATATAAATTCTCAAAAAATTTCATGCGGAAAACCGAAACCGTAAGACTTCTGCTGTTGACCGCCTGTACCATTTGTAAAAGCGTTAAAACCACAAAAGCCATTGTTGCCGATTGCATGTAAAGATAGGTGTCCGTATTTAAATCTTGCCCGAAACGCCAGCCGTTTACCCAAAGGTTTCCAAAAAAGACTGCGGCTGTGACGAGGCCTTTCCAAATTCCCGCGGCAAGGAATCTGTACAAGAATGCCCCTTGTATAATTTTTGAATCGGGTTTGCGCGGCGGACGCTCCAAAATATCGCGTTCCACCGGTTCTACCCCGAGAGCAAGAGCAGGAAATACATCCGTTAATGTATTTATAATCAGCAAAAAGACAGCGGTTAACGGCGCCGGAAGTCCAAATAAAATTGTAGAAAAAACAGCCAGTAATTCGCCGATGTTGGATGAAAAAATAAAATAAATAAATTTTTTCATGTTTTCATAAATTGTCCTGCCTTCCATTACAGCTGTAACAATCGTACTGAAACTGTCGTCCGTCAGAATCATATTCGCGGCCTCTTTGCTGACATCCGTTCCGGTAATTCCCATCGCAATTCCGATATCTGCCCGTTTAAGTGCAGGCGCGTCATTCACTCCGTCGCCTGTAACCGCTACAACTTCGCCGGACTCCTTTAGCGCGTTTACAATACGCAATTTATGTTCAGGGCTTACACGCGCAAAAATTGTTTCTTGTCCTTTCGCTACAAATCCAAGCAATTTAGACTCGCTCATTTCATTTAACATTTCGCCGGTTACAATGTTTGCGCCGTGTGTTTTCACCAAACCCAATTGTTTTGCGATTGCATGCGCGGTTAAGCCGTGATCTCCCGTAATTATAAAAACACGAATTCCCGCGCGGTGAGTTAGGCGGACAGCTTCTTTTACCTCATCTCTCGGCGGATCAATCATTCCTACAAGCCCTAAAAATATTAAATCGGATTCAGCGGATTCTTTTATATATTTTCCTCCGACAGGGGATTTTGGCATTTCTTTATACGCTACAGCGATTATACGCAGAGCTTTTGCCGCTAAAGCATCATTATGTTTTAAAATTTCATGCAGGTGTTTTTGATCTAAAGAGACAACGCGGCCGTCTTTAATAATTTTTGTGCATAGTGGAAGCAGGGAATCGGGAGCGCCTTTTACATACGAGAAAAGCGCAGATGTTTTTTCATCTTGCGCAATTACAGACATGCGTTTTCGCTTTGAATCAAAGGGAAATTCGTGAATGCGTTTGTGTTTTTGGTTGATTCCGGAAACTGAAAATCCCGCTTTTTCAGCAAGAGTAATAAGCGCGCCTTCGGTCGGATCGCCAAGTATTTTCCATTGTTCTTCTATTTCTGTCAGTTTTGCATTGTTGCATAATACGGCGGACCGCGACATTAATTCAAAATGTTCGTATAGCAATGGTTTTTTATGGGCAAGTTCATGAAGACTATCTTTTTCATACTCCAGATATTCCGATTCAGAGCCGCTATGATATCCGTGAATTGAAAAACCGCCCCGCGGTTCGTAACCTACTCCATGTGCAGTAATATCATATTCATCAATTATCATTTCCTGAACGGTCATTTCATTTTTAGTTAGAGTGCCGGTTTTATCGCTACAAATAACCGTTGTTGAGCCGAGAGTTTCAACGGACGAAAGTTGTTTTACAATCGCATTTTTTTTCGCAAGCCTTTGAACGCCGAGCGCGAGGGCTACTGTAATAGTGGTAGGCAAGCCTTCCGGAACAGCGGCAACGGCAACAGCAACGGCAAACAGCAAAGTTTCAACAATTCCTTGTCCACGCCCGAAAATTCCTATTAAAAAAAGCACCAAAGCTATTCCGAGCGTTATTTTCCCGGTAAAAACGCCGATATGCGCGAGTTCTTTTTGCAGAGGACTTTTATCTTTTTTGGTTTCCGTCGTAAGAGCGGCGATTTTTCCAAATTCGGTTCTCATTCCTGTTTTCGTCACAATGGCTTTTCCCGTTCCGGCAGCGATTTGCGTTCCCATAAAAAGCCGGTTGTCTTTTTCGGTATCTTTTCTAACCGGCATTGATTCGCCCGTTAAAATAGATTCATCAATCAAAATTTCGTTTTCTTCAAAGAGTTCGCAGTCGGCGCTGACCTTGTCTCCTTCGCTAAGCACCATTAAATCTCCCGGCACAAGTTCGCCGGCGGGGATTGAAATATGTTTTCCATCGCGTATTACTCGCGCATGCGGAGCCAAAAGTTTTTGCAAAGCCTCAATCGCTTTTTCCGCCTTGAATTCCTGCAAAAATCCAATGGAAGCGTTTATAAAAACGATAATTATAATAATAATCGCATCTATGTTTTCGCCCGCAAAATACGCAAAAACCGACGCCGC
>JBBUCQ010000106.1:0-6569 GCA_038057715.1 Patescibacteria group bacterium
TGTCCGCGCGCGCATTTTCAATGGCGAGCCTCAAACTTGCATTTGTATTTACATCGCCCCCGCTGTTTTTCGTCGCAATTTCAATTAATCGGCTGTGCTTGCTGAAAATTTTACCGCGCTTTTTGTCGGTGACGCCTTTTTTAAGTTTGATTTGCGCCCAATGAGAATGACGAGCCATAGTGGATAAATTATAAATTATAAATATAAAATCCGAAATGAAAACCTTGGGTCTTTTTCTGCTTGTGTCAAGATGGCGAAAATGATATAATTAAAAGAAATACAAAAAATACAATATGCAAAGACACAAAAAAATACATTTTCTGTTAACTGCACTTTTGATCGCCGTTTTCACAATCGGTTCTGTTGGCGTTGGGATTTTAGCAAGTAACTTTACGAACGATCTTTCGGCAAGCGTTTTAACTGCAAAGAAAAAAATCAAAAAACCAAAGCGCGGTTCAGCGGCAAAAATGCTGAAAGATTTGGCGATTATGCCGGATATAGCAACCGATCCTGCGGCGCTTTGCGCGTATACCCCGCCGGAAAAGCCGGAATATAAAGGCGAATTTACTTTAAAAAATACAAAAATCACTGCGGGGAAGGGTGAAGAATTCACGGTTTCCGTATATTTAAAAAATACGGGGAACGCAACTTGGTTTGGCGATCGTAGCGGATGCGATGCCGCGCCAAAAATGCGGCTAGGAACGGAGCGTCAACGCGATAGAAATAGCATATTTTTTAATCCGGGCGAACCTCTTTGGATAAACCAAAGCCGTATCGCAATGATTGAACAACGCGTGGAACCCGGAGAGACCGCAACTTTCCGCATTACTTCCCGTACGCCCTCCGTTTCCGATATTTTTCGCGAATATTTTCAACCTGTTGTTGAAGGCGTAAAATGGCTGGAAGAAAAAGAAGCAAAAGCATCTATTGATATTTACGTAGGCGAAACAACCTCTGAAAATGTACGCGCGGTTTTTTATTTAGGCAAAACCGGCCAGGCATCTTCCATTAATCCGGACGGCGAACTTTTTGTTGATGTTGATATCTCCGAACAGCGCATGCGCGTTTTCTTGGGCGATACAATGATAAGAGATTTCCTTATTTCAAGCGGAACGTTTCAAACCCCGACGCCTCTCGGTAGCGGGAAAATTGTTGATAAACAAGACTTAAGAATATCCAATAAATATCCGCATTACAGAATGCCTTTTTGGCATAGTTTGGCGTTTGATAAACATGGCGGACAATTTTTAGGCTATGGATTCCATAGTCTGCCATATCTTGCAAATGATAAAGGTATTTTCTGGAATGAAGCGCTCAATCATCTCGGTCAGCGCGTTTCTCACGGATGCGTAAGGATTGGACCGGAAGATTCCGAAGATTTATACAACATTACGCAAATCGGAACGAAATTTTTGATTCATGACTGATTGCGAATCACCAAAGGAAGAGGCGGTTTTTATAAAAGTCGCTAATTTACCTCCTCAATATCAAAAGGGCTACGATTTTATAAATGATCCCAGGTTAGCAGACATTACAATTGGGATTGTGCCGGATGAAGCGTGGGAAAAAGGCGACCAACCTTCGGAATCGGACGCAGAAAAAGGTCTTATTTTATTTAAGAAAAGTTACTATGAAGGGAATGATGATATTGGCTGGATGGTGCATGAACTTTCCCATTGCCAACGTTATAAAAATGAACCGAATACATATCAAAAGGATTCCGGTGGCACTTATCCGGACAACAAAGTGGAAGCTTTTGCTTTTCTGCAACAATTTAAATATCTAAAGGAACGAGGAAGAACCAGAGAAGAGATTACGGAAATGCTAATCGGCGAAGGCGGAAATTACGACGAAAATGACATGCCTTTTTTTAATAAATTACTGGATCAGGTTTTTTAGGCTTAATTAAAAAGCTGGTGGCACATTTGTCTAAGCAGGACGTCGCGAGGCAGGTTGCTGTTTGTTTAGGTAAAATGCTGACCAACCTGCCGAGCGAGAGGCAAGGCGTAGCAGAATGGTGGGATTACAGCTGGTGCCGCCGCAGCCGTTCCTGCGTGACAAATGTGCCACCAGCTTTTTAGTGTACAATACGGAGGCCAATGTCTGATCTCTCCCCTATTTTAGCCGATCTTAATCCAAGCCAACGCGAAGCGGTTTTAACGACCGAAGGACCTGTACTTGTTGTTGCCGGCGCTGGAAGCGGAAAAACGCGCGCGCTCACGCACCGCATCGCGTATTTAATAAAAGAACGCGGAGTTCCGGCGTACAATATTTTAGCGGTGACTTTTACAAATAAAGCCGCTGGCGAAATGAGGGATAGAGTTTTGCGACTGCTCGGTAAACAAGAAAATGACGTTGGCTTGCCAACACTCGGAACCTTTCACTCTTTCTGCGTGCGGATTTTAAGGAAACAAGCTCACCTTCTTGATCTTGAAAACCAATTTGTAATTTATGATACGAACGACCAGATTGTTTTAATGAAGCATGTTTTAAAAGATTTAAAAATAGACGAAAAAGCGTTAAATCCGCGCGCTGTTTTAGGTCATATTTCAAACGCAAAAAACCGTCTCGTCGGTCCGGAGGAATTTGAAAAAATGGCTGACAGTTATTTCGGGGAACGCGTTGCGCGTATCTACCATCCTTACCAAAAAGCGCTTAAGAGAAACAACGCTTTGGATTTTGATGATCTTTTAATGAAAACGGTTGAGCTATTCCGCTTACATAAAGACGTACTTGATTATTATCAGGAAAAATTCCGGTATATCCACGTTGACGAATATCAAGACACGAATTACGCGCAATATATTTTAACGAATCTGCTTGCCGCGAAATATAAAAATCTGTGCGCAATAGGAGATCACGATCAGGCGATTTACAGCTGGAGAGGCGCTACAATCCAAAATATTTTGGATTTTGAAAAAGATTATCCGAAAGCGAAAATTATAAAAATGGAACAAAATTATCGCTCGTCGCAAAAAATTCTTAGCGCCGCAAATTCGGTAATTTCAAAAAACAGGCGCAGAAAAGAGAAAGAACTTTGGACGGAACGAGATCCCGGCGAACAAATAAAACTTTTTATCGCTGAAAATGAACGCCACGAAGGCGAACTTGTGGCGAATGAAATAAAGACGGCAATTCGCAAACATGAATTACCGGATTATCGCGATTTTGCCGTTTTATATCGCACAAACGCGCAATCGCGCAGTCTTGAAGAAGTTTTTATGCGCTATGGAATTCCGTATAAAATCATTGGCGGAGTAAAATTCTATGAACGCAAAGAAATAAAAGATGTAATCGCTTATCTGCGTGTTATCGCCAATCCATCCGACAGCGTCAGTTTAATGAGAATAATCAATTCTCCTCCGCGGCAAATA
Source organism: Patescibacteria group bacterium (assembly GCA_038057715.1). GTDB lineage: Bacteria > Patescibacteriota > Gracilibacteria > UBA1369 > UM-FILTER-53-11 > JBBUCQ01. Next base: position 3,375 of record JBBUCQ010000106.1, read on the forward strand.
GGACCGAAGACTCTGGAAAAAGTGCAGACTCTGGCGAATATAAAAGACTGTTCGTTTTTTGAAGCGATGAGGCGCGCGCAAGAACTTGGAGAAGAACTGCCCGAAACGAAACTGAAACAAATAGAAAAATTTGTTCATTTAATTCACCGCCTGCAAAAAAGAAATCTTGAAACAACCGCAAGCGGCTTAATTAAATCCACGATTGATGAAAGCGGATATAAAAAATTCCTTGATGATGGAACTATCGAAGGAGAAGCGCGGCTGGAAAATATCGCCGAACTTATCTCGGTTTCTTCAAAATATGACAAACTTTCTTCCGGTCTTTCTTTAAATATTTTTCTGGAAGAAATTTCGCTTATTGCGGACATAGACACCCTTGAAGAAAAGGACAACGCCGTAGTTTTAATGACTCTTCATTCCGCAAAAGGGCTGGAATTTCCTTATGTGTTTATATGCGGTTTGGAAGAAGGTCTGCTCCCCCACTCTAGGAGCATTTTTAATCCGGAAGAACTGGAAGAGGAACGTAGACTTTTTTATGTGGGCTGTACGCGGGCGATGGATCGCCTTTATTTACTTCATGCGAAAAACAGAATGCTTTACGGCGAAAGCCAATATGTGATTCCGTCTCAATTTTTGGCGGACATACCGCAGGAACTTTTGGAAACGAACGAATCAGACTCTTTTGGATTCAGCCGCAAGCCGAAAAAATTGGAAAAAATCGGCAGAAAAGCGATTCCGGTTGAAAAACCAATGCGGGAGATTCAAGAGTTTTCGGATGGTGACCGCATTAAACACGAATTTTTCGGTGAAGGAATTGTTATAAATGTTACCGGCGGAATAATAACGGTTGCTTTTAAAGACCCGAAAATGGGTATAAAAAAACTCGCCGTCGCGATAGCGCCGATGGAAAAGATATAAGATGATAGATTCTTGCAGGCATATTGTTACGCAAGACCGGCTTCGGCGGCACCAGCTGTAATCCCAACATGTAGATTGCCTGCTTTAGCAGGCAATCTACACCTCGCCTCGTCGCTCGCAGGTTGGTCAGCATTTTACTTAAGCAAACAGCAACCTGCTCGCGGCGTCTTGCTTAAACAATATGCCTGCAAGAATTATTGAATCATACGATTTTTGGTTTGAGAATCTGTGGCTGTCATGCTTTTGTGGGCAGTTAAAAAAATCTTCAATGGTTCTGCTTTAAATAATCTTGCTACAGACGCACCAAAGTTGGTAGTCGCTTTATGGTTCCGGCCCCTGCCGACAAAAGCATGACAGCCACAGATTACAACTTCAAACCAAAAATCGTATGATAAACTATTTTAAATTCTGCAGATATTTCACCGCCGCATCCAACTGCGGATCTCGTTCGGCCTTTATGTCCTCCTCGGTTAATTTCACTTCTATATCCGGCACAATTCCATCTCCGTCAATTGAACGATTCAACGGCGTAAACCACTTCGCAATCGTCATTCTTAAACTCGCCCCGTCATTTAAATTTATCAATTCTTGAACGGAACCTTTCCCAAAAGTTTTTTCGCCTATTAAAATTCCTCGCTTATAATCCTGCACCGCCCCTGCAACAATTTCGGAAGCCGATGCCGATCCTTTATCAACCAAAACCACCAAAGGCAAGTCCGGAATGCGTGCTGATCCGCTTGTTTTAATTGTTTCATTTTTAGATTGATCGCGCTTTTTAACTATTGCCGCTGTTTTTTCGCCGCTTATAACTTCCGACAACATATCAATTGAAATATCCAAATACCCGCCGCCGTTTCCTCTTAAATCAAGGATCACGGCTTTAGCTTTCGCCAACAAAATTTCTTCAATCGCTTTTTGAAATTCTATTTTTGTATGGTCGTTAAATTGATTAACCGCAATATGATAAATTCCTCCGTCAATTTTTTTCACAACCACGGTATCAATTAAAATTTCATCACGTATAATTTCAATATCAAAAACCTCCGGGCGATTTTCGCGAATTAAAGTCAATGTAACTTTCGTTCCCTTTTTGCCGCGAATCTTACGGATGGCTTCATAAATGGTCATTTCTTGGGCAGGTTCACCGTTAATTTTAAATATAATATCGCCTGACAAAATCCCCGCTTTTTCGGCAGGAGAATTTTTTAACGGAGCCCTAACTACCAATTTGCTGTCTTTAACTTCCAATTCAGCGCCAATACCTTCCAGTTTCCCATCAAGCCCTTGTCCAAAATCTTTTGCTTCTTCGGGCGGCATAAAAACCGTATATGGATCGCCCACTCCATTCACAAAGCCTTTAACTGCGCTGTATTCAAGCTTTGATTGATCAAGTTTTGTAGCATCGTAATAAGAAGCACGAAGCCTCTCCCACACCTCTTCTAAATCACGTATTTTTAAAATAGCCATCAAGGGGTCTTCCTTTTCTGATATTTGAGAAACGGCAGATGACGCGGATTTTTTAATATTTATATTGTCTGCAAAAAAAAGGCCGAGACCGAACGAAACAATGCTCGTTATAAGCACGCTTGAAATAAGAATTGATTGTTGGCGTTTCATGACTGAAACAGAATACCACGCTTTTAAAAATCTTTTTACTCGGCAAGTTTATTATGCAACCAACCGATTAGAAATAAGGCTACATATACCGCAACAACCCAAAACACCACTCCTCCGAAAAATTTTGCCCACGTAATCTCGCCTACGATTGCGGCAATGTTTTTATGTGTAACGAAGCTGAAAAATTCAACAGCTCCATTTGGAAATAAAGCGTATGCGGCACTGCAAAGAATCGCCGCCACGCCTGTAACAATGGCTCCGCCGAGCCCGAGTGCGTGAGGTTTTACCATAGAGAATGGGGTTAAAAGATACATTGGCGGAGAGGGAGGGGTTCGAACCCTCGATACGGCTTTACAACCGTATAGCAGGTTAGCAACCTGCCGGTTTCAACCGCTCACCCACCTCTCCAACTCTTTAAATATACAAAAACAAACCTACAAAGTCCACGTACAACCTGCTAAACTCCTGTAGTGGAGGGATGCGTGAGCGGTTGAAACGGATAGTCTTGAAAACTATTAGGCCTGCAAGGGTCTCGTGGGTTCGAATCCCACTCCCTCCGCCAAGTTCTATCCTCACTTGACAATTACTTGACAATTGAACCATGCTCCTCCAATTCGCCGACATAATTCTGCATCTGGATAAATATCTGCAAACAATAGC
>JBBUCQ010000106.1:6669-9558 GCA_038057715.1 Patescibacteria group bacterium
TCCTCCAATTCGCCGACATAATTCTGCATCTGGATAAATATCTGCAAACAATAGCAAGCGAATATTCCGCGCTGACGTACATATTGTTATTTTTAATAATATTTCTGGAAACGGGAATCGTGGTAACCCCGTTTTTACCCGGGGACACTCTTTTATTCGCCGCAGGAACGCTTGCCGCAACAGGAGTTTTCAGAATTGAAATTCTTTTTTCCATAATTTTTATCGCGGCGGTTGTCGGAGACGCTTTAAATTATCACATAGGCAAATATGTAGGCCCAAAAATATTCAAAAAAGAATCATCTTTATTATTTAATAAAGAACATTTGGCGCGCGCCCAAAAATTCTACGAACAGCACGGCAAAAAAACAATAATTCTTGCGCGCTTCATTCCGATTATCAGGACATTTGCTCCATTTGTAGCGGGAATAGGAACTATGCCATACAAAATTTTTCTGATGTATAATATTATCGGTGCCGCCCTTTGGTGCGGTCTATTTATCTTCGGGGGAGCATTATTCGGAAATATTCCGTGGGTAAAAGAACATTTTGGAATCATAATTCTGGCAATTATTTTTATTTCATTACTGCCGCTGGCAAAAGAAATTTTTACGCGGCCGAAAAAACCATAATATGTCTTGGATTATAGTAGCCATTATCGTTCCTGTTCCGCTTTTTCACCTCTGGCTTCACGCCCTACTTTCTTTTTGGAAGAAAAAACCGCTTTTGTTTTATATATTCGTTTTACTTATATGGATTGGAACTTTTTTATTTTTCAAACCTATTGATGTAATTTCACCTATATTTTTCACGCCATCCGATATTTTAATTGCGTTCGGTTTTATTTTAATGTCTATCGGAGCGATTCTCGTCCTTTCCAGCATTATCACTCTCGGGCTAAAGCGTTTTTTTATGTGGGCTGTGCTTTATCCGCAGTCCGTTCAGCAAACGCGACTTATCAGCGGTTCGTTTAAATTCATCCCTCATCCGGCTTACACGGGCTATCTCTTGGTCGCCCTTGGAAACTTTCTTTTAAGCGGGAAACTTTATCTTGCGCTGGTTTTCATATTTCTGTTTGCCCTGACTCCAATTATGATTTATTTTGAAGAAAAAGAACTTTCCGCGCGTATTCATGAATAAAAAATTCCAATTACCTCCCCCGTGGCACAAAGACGCAAAATGGATCTGCGGAATTTTTCTATTTCTGCTTTTAGTCCCGACTTTATTCTCTCTGAATTTAACCCTTATTACTTCTGAAGAAAATGCTACAGAAATAGGCGCAACGCTTATCGCTTCGGCTTTTAGCAGAAACGGTCTTGATGACGAAACGGAGTTTAAACAAATTAAACCGCAGGTTTTAAAAAATGGCAGTGTTCAGCCTATCCCCGGCTTAAAAATTTTTATTACAAAAAAGGATTTGGAAGGCGGCTCTCCGCGTCAACTGCGTATTAATTTCTTTAAAAAATTCACCGAACCGCTCTATCGCGAAGGCGCGGATGGGCTTTTAAAGCTGGCTACCGATCCTGCGATGAAAAAAAATATAAAAGAAAGCATTGCTCCGCTTTTGTTTTTCACAAAAACAACCCACGATATTATATTTAAGATTTTTATGGGGCTTGCGGTCATAACTATTCTTCTGCTGGCGTTTTTTGTTTATTTCAGCAAAGGATTCGGCCGGCTCATCAATCCTGCGATAATTTTCATAATAATAAATATTCCGTGGCCGTTTTTTGCGCTTATCGCCAATTATAACGTCAAAAATCCGCTTACGGCTCCGGAAGGAGGGGCGACTGATATTTTAAATGCCGCTATCTCAAATACTCTGCCTCTTATTTCACCGATTATAAACAGCGTTAATGGAACCCTGTTTTTTACGGGCATAGGACTGATAATCACCGCCGTAATGGGCAAAATGGTCCTGCGCTTCACAAAAACAAAAATCTAAGGACATGCCGGCACGGAATTACTGAAAAATTTGCCTAAAATTTCCCCTTGACACTAATACCCTAGGGGGGTATCATGTTCGCGTATGAAAAAATCTATCCAACGCCGCGCCTTGCACAGATTGAAAATCATAGAAGGTCAAGTCCGCGGTCTGCAAAAAATGGTGGAATCCGAACAATACTGTATTGATATCATTACGCAATCTTTAGCCGTAAAAGAAGCTCTTTCCGGCGTTGAGGATCTAATTCTGGAGAATCACCTTGCGACTCACGTTGTTGAACAAATGAAATCGGGCAAGGGTTCGCGGGCCGCAAAAGAAATTTTAGCTGTTTATAAACTTTCTAAAAAGAAATAATTTATGGATTTACTGATTGGATCATCTCTGGTCGCCGCTTTTATAGCCGGCGTAGCTGCCCTTTTCGCGCCCTGCTGCATAACAGTACTGCTTCCCGCATATCTCGGCTCCATATTCCGCGAAAAATACAAAGTATTTCTGATGACTTTCGTTTTCTTTCTTGGAATTTTAGCGGTATTTTTGCCGCTCGGACTCGGCGCATCGGCTTTAGCCCAGGTATTCAGAGATTATCATAACGTAATTTTTATAATAGCTTCCGTTTTTCTTCTTGGACTCGGCGCATCAATGCTTCTGGGAAAAAGATTTTCTTTGCCTTTTGAAGTTACGCCGACATTAAAAAATTCAAGCATAATTTCAGTTTTCATATTGGGAGTTTTATCGGCTATCGCAACAACTTGCTGCGCGCCCGTTTTAGCCGGAGTTCTAGCCCTCACTGTCTTGCCCGGATCAATTTTCTGGGGCGCGATTTATACCGTAAGTTATGTGCTCGGCATGGTTTTGCCTTTATTTATCATCGCCTTCTTTTTGGATAAAGCTGATTTTACAAAACACTTCATAGTATTCCGCAAAACAATCCAATATTCCATTTTTGG
>JBBUCQ010000107.1:0-12459 GCA_038057715.1 Patescibacteria group bacterium
TGTAAAATAAATGTTTATCAAAAAGATGGGGAAATTTATATCTCAAGCATGCAGCCGGGCGCGATTTTGCCTACATTTTTTCCGCAGGCAAATTTGGGTGAAAAACCTGCTGAAGTTGATAAGATTCTGCGCGACATAATAGATAAAGCGAAATAAGATTATGCAGAAATATTTTTGGCTGATTATCTTGATAAGCGTTGCGCTTGGATTGATTTGGCCGGCGCCAGCTATTCCTTTAAAACCTTATTTGTCGTATTTGCTGATGTTGATGATGTTTTTTACGTGTTTAAAAATAGAAATTCGCGGAATAAGCCATATAAATAAAAATATTTTAAAATACATTTTTGTTTTAATGATGGTATTTATAGTTCCCACACTGATTGTATTTTTGTTTAAAAATGCGGTCAGTAAAGATATTTTCATAGGACTCCTTGTGACCGCCGCTGTCCCTTCCGGAATTTCAGTTATTTATGTGTCGGATTTATTAAAAGGGGAGCCGATTAAGGCTTTAACGATAACCACTTTGGCGCATTTAGTAAGTCCCGTTGTTACGCCGGCTTTGGTTTGGTTTTTTGCGCGGCAAAGTATAGATGTTAATTTTTGGGACATGATGATTGTAATAATTAAATTGATTGTTATTCCGTTGGTGGTTGCCGGGATTTTTAGAGTGTTTAAATGGCATAATTTTTTTGCCGAAAAATCCACTGTGGTCAATATGTTCCTGACGATTGCATTGATTTGGGGAATTATCGCTCCGGTTCAAAAACTTATTTTTGAAAATCTGGGGCAGATTGTTTTGCCTTTGATTATTTCGGTTTCTATTTTGTCGGCGGGAATTGTTTTAAGCGTTATTTCGGGTTCCACAAAACAAGAACGCATTACTTGGATTATTACCAATATAATGAGAAATTATACGCTAGCTTCCGTTATTGTTCTGGAAATGTTCGGTCCGGTCGCTCTTTTGGGATCGGTTATATATATGCTGGTCGGACATGTAATATTAATTCCTCTTCAGTTTATTTTTTCAGACCGTACGCATCGCGTCCAACACGTTCAAAAATAGGTTTATTCTTGAGATTCAATAAAATCGTAATGCGCTTCACTTGGCGTTTCTTCAAGACCTCCGCAATGATCTGGTCGCGAGTAAGAGGACCTTTTTCTTTTAATATGCCCGCTACCACGTCCGAAACGGTGCCGTCTTCATATCCCCATTTACGAAGAGCGTAAATGCCGCGTCCGATGAGAACAAACGCATTGTCGCGGATAAGTTCATTGTGAACGGCTTGCACGTTGATGGTTTTTTTATCAAAGTGAGTTTCGGAAATTCTGTTTGAAAGTTCCACATAGTGCATCGGTTTTTGGATTTCGTTCAAAATGTAGAAAATTTTATCGCGCAGAGTTCTCGGATTGATGTTTCTCCATTCGGAAAGCCCGATTCCTTTTTTAACGATCTTTATTCTGCGGTCAAGCTCCAAGCAAGACATCGCGAATTGGCGGCTGAATTTTTTGCCCATCTTGCTTTCCAGCATGGAAAGAACTCCTTCAATGTTTTCAATTTCATTTTTTCCTTTTAAATAAGCGATTGTTTGTTCGCACAAATCCATTATTTCTTTTCGTTCAATCGTTTTTAATTTGAAATAAGGATAATAATTAATGGTGTTTGGCACATGTTCAAGATTTGAGTCCAATTCAAGTGAGAGTTTTAATGCGAAAGCATCAACTGTTTTAGGATCGGTAATCAAAGCTAAAATTTCGCTTACGATTTTATCCTCAAGTATTACTCCTTCATATTTTTGAATCACAATATTTGCATATTGGTTAAACGAATGAAGTCGCGTATTCGTGACATTGCGTGAAAGTTTTCTTAAAGCGTTCTTTTCTATCTGTCTGATACGTTCGCGGGTTACGTTAAATTCACGACCGATTTTTTCCAGAGTGGCATGAGGCCTGTTGTTTAACGAGTACCGATTTTCAATTATGTGTTTTTCTTTTGGAGAGAGGAGAATCAAAAGATTATTAACAAGATCTTTTGCCTCCGGAAGAATTGAAACCACTTGCGATGTATCTTGGACCATAAATTAATTTTGTTAAGTTATTGATAAATTGTGCTTCTATCGTAACCAGCTTTTGTGCTGTCGTCAAATCCTTGTGATGATTTCCTTGAAGATTATACACTGGGCTTAACAAAAAGCAAAATCGTTGTTGTTGTTAATAACTAACAACACAGATTGCATTTTTCTCAACTTATTTTAATAAGCTCTTTGCGTATTTTTTGCTTAATTCAACTGCAGGTTGATTTTGGATATTTATGCCGAACATTGATCCCAAGAATGCAATTTCAAGTTCAAAAAAGAAAAATAATTCACCTAAAATTTCCGGCGTAATTTCTTTAACGGGAATTTCTATAAATGGTTTTTTGTGTTGTTTTAGGGCTTTTTTGGCGCCGGCATATTCCGCTTGAAAAAGTTCGTTTAATGTAAAATGCTTTGATGGAATTTTTACGTCGTGAGTTGGTGTTGGGGGCGGTATTAAAATATAAAATTTATCATCGGGGCCATCCAGAAAAAGTTGAAGCTGTGAATGCTGGTCGCGCGCTCCGATCGCTTTCACGGCTGTGATGCCGATTGATTTTGATTTTCCGATGCTTTCGGAAAGAAGCTGTATGTACCAGTCTACAAAGTCGTTTAAGCCTTCCGCGTAAGGAAAAACTACGGTTACGTTTTTACCTTTTTTATAATGAATGTATTGTTTTTCCGCTAAATCGTAAGCCGCGCGCCAATTTACTTTTCGTGCGCCATTAAGGATTTTTTGAATCGGGATTCCGGCGAGTGCGGCGGGCAAAAGTCCCACGATTGAAAGTACGGAAAATCTGCCGGGCACGTCTTTTGGTGACAATAAAATCGGGATGTGGCGTTTTATCGCCATTTTCCCCAATGTGCTTTCCGTGTTGTCGGTTATAAGTATAAAATTTCCGGATGATTTTGCTTTTGAAAAAAGAATTTCGGCCAAGGAAATAATTTCAACGGTTTCGCCGGATTTACTTATTAATAAAAATAAAGTTTTCTTAAGGTCAATTTGAGCCAAGGTGTCGTTTACGAAATTAGGATCAATATTATCTAAAAAGACGCAATTGACCCCGCAAAGCGGGGCTGAACGGGGACATTTTACGCCTTTTATCAGCGCTTTCGCGCCAAGACTGCTTCCTCCCATTCCTACAACGCAAATCGTTTTAAATTTCTTCCCGAGTTTTATATTTTTCAGCCAATCCAAATTTTCCCAAGGCAGATTGAGACACGGTATTTTAATAATTTGATCGCGGTGGCGTTTAAACATTTTGCAGAAAGTATTTGATAATTTCTTCTTCGCGCTCCAGTTCTTGAGGAATCTTTTTAAGCCCGTGTGCCACTTGCGCCCTATTATAGCCAAGTGAGATTAAGGCTTGCATAATATCTTCGCGCACCGGAGTTTCAATTTGATCTTCTATCAATTCCTCTTTTACTTTGCCTTGCAGATCAACAATTATGCGTTCGGAAGTTTTTTTGCCGATTCCGGAGATTGTTGAAAGAAAAGCAGAGTCTTTTTTAGCGATTGCCGTTTTTACGCGCGGCATAGGCATGGTTAGGATTTCAAGGGCTGATTTCGGACCCACGCCGGAAACCGTCAAAAGCAATTTGAAAAATTGCCATTCGTCTTTTGAGCTGAAACCGTAAAGGGAAATATCGTCTTCGCGCACGTTTGTATGGATATACAGTTCCAGTTTTTCGCCTTCCGATATTTTTTCAAGAAGACTGCGCGGCACATATATTAAATAACCGGTTCCGCTGACATTAAGTATTATTGTGCGGTCTTGTTTTGAGATTACTGTGCCGGAGAGGTAAGCGATCATAATGTTAGGCTTTATTTAATTTATCCCACCAATCGGTGAATTGGGTTTTTATAATTTCGCGGAAAAGTTTTTTTGCTGTAGCGGTCTTTAAATATTTACTGCCGTTGTCCAGCCAGCGCTGTGCGGCGCGGTATCCTGTGTCTAAATATTCTTTAGCTTGCAAGATTGTTTCCAAAAGATCAGCGTCGCGAGCAACCCAAGATTCAAGAGTTTTTTGTTCTTGAAATTCCTCCCAAAGCGCTTTTAGCCGTTTGGAGGCGGCGGGAGGCAGAGACTTTATTTGTTCATTAAAAGCCTTTTTTTCGGCCGACGGCATATCCAGATATCTTTGAGCGATTCTGTGTGCGTCGCCGGTGCGAATTTCGGCGATATCATGCATCAGACACATTGCGGAAACCTTTTCCGGATTTGCGTTTTCGGCTAAAGCCAGAAAATATCCTATTTGTGCGGCGCGGCAAGTGTGTTCAGCGAGAGTGTCGGGATGTTTTACGCCGGCGAATTTGCTTCCTGCGTGTGCGATTTTTTTCAGCATGCCGAGTTCAAAGAGGAAATTCACGAGATTTTTATTGGATGAGGGCATATTTTTTAAAAACTTTTTGGAATTCGTTTTTTCCGATCGCTTCTTTAATTTCGCCCATTAAATTTAGCAGAAAATGGAGATTATGGATAGTGAGCAGGCGGTGGCCCAAAATCTCTTTTTCAATTATCAGATGCCGCAAATAGCTTGTAACGAAATTCTTGCATGTGTAGCAATTGCAATTTTCTTCAATAGGTTTTGTTCCACTCGTATATTTACTTGCCGTAATGGTTTCGCGGCCGGTTTCGTGCGTCCAAAAACTTCCATGGCGCGCTAAACGAGTTGGTAGAACACAATCAAACATGTCAATCCCTTGGCTAACGGCCATCACAATATCACTCGGTTCGCCGATTCCCATTAAATATCGCGGACGGTCTTTTGGCAGCAGGGGACAGGTCGTTTCTAAAACCTCCTGCATATAAGGTTTTGGCTCGCCAACGGCGACTCCGCCGATTGCGATTCCCGGAAGATTTAAATCGGAAATAAATTTTGCCGATTCTGTCCGTAAATCTTTATAAATTCCGCCTTGAATTATTCCAAAAAGCGCCTGGTCGGTTCTTTTTTTTGCTTTTAAACTGCGTTTTGCCCAGTCATGCGTCCTCTTCATTGATTTTTCAGCGTAATCGTAATCGCAGCCGCCCGGCGGACATTCATCAAAAGCCATAATAATGTCCGCTCCGATTTGTTCTTGGAGTTCTATTGATTTTTCGGGGGTTAAGTGGTGGGTTGAGCCATCTATGTGAGATTGAAAAGTTACGCCCTCGTCCGTAATTTTTCGCAGAGTTGCGAGAGAAAAAACTTGGAATCCGCCGGAGTCGGTCAAAATAGGGCGATCCCAAGCCATCCATTTGTGCAGGCCGCCAACGCTTTTAAGAAAATCTCCTCCGGGACGGAGCATTAGGTGGTATGTGTTTGACAGCAGTATTTCGCAATTCAGTGTTTTTAATTCGTCCGGAGTTAGAGTTTTTACAGCGCCTTTTGTTCCGCAAGGCATGAAACATGGAGTCGTAAAATCTCCGTGCGGAGTGGAAAATATTCCGCATCGTGCGTTTGAGGAAGGGTCGGAAGATAGAATGCGGAATTCAAACATGATGAAGATAGTATATAGCACATTAGGTATTTTTTTGCCGACAATGGTCGGTACAGCGAATACGGACTAATCTTTAGTGGGTCTGTAGCAGCATTAAGTATAGATTAAGATGTGAAGAGTTTTTTAAATTGTCTGCAAAAAAATACCTAATGTGCTATATGCTCGAAGGTAAATTGTAGAAATTTACTATGCAGGATGAGGAACCGCTTCACCGCCTGATGCAGCTTCTCCACCGCTTTTCTTACCGGCATTTGGAGCATTCCCTGTGATTGCCCCTAATACAACATCATCAATTCCGCGTAAAGCTCTTCCTACAAATCTGAAAGGTAGGCCTACAGGCCATGCGACAACACCGCCTATTGGTCCTGCGATTTTTCCCAGTACTTTATCAACTTCTTTAGCAACGCTTTCGGAAATTGAAGCTATTCTTGATAGAACGCCTTTTTCTTTTACAGCGCCTTCAAAACCCATTCTTTCAGCCACTTCTCCTAATTCTCCCGTTACTTGTTCTCCTGTTGCTTTCCAAGCGCCTCCTGCCACAGCTTTGATTCTTTTCCAAAAGCCTTTTGACATACTTTCCACCAGCTCCACACCGGGTATTTTTCTAACACCTTCTTTACCTCCTTCTGCTGTTTTTGTAGCTTCTGCTCCTCCTGACATATATTTAAAATTAAATTAACAGATTAGATTAAATAATAGCATAGGAATAGCTTTTTGGCAAGTCCAAGTGGCATTTTTTATCTTTTCCCCAGATAGGCTTTGGCTATTTTGGGATCATTTAACATTTCCTTACCTGTTCCGGAGAATAAGTTTTTGCCAAGTTCAAGGGCATAAGCGCGGTCGGAAATTGAAAGAGCCATATTTGCGTTCTGTTCAACCATTAAAATTGAAGTTCCGTCCTTCCGGATTTCTAGTATTTTTTCAAAAACTTCAGCAACGATTTTTGGAGCAAGGCCGATAGAGGGTTCATCCAATAAAAGAAGTTGGGGTTTTAGCATAAGCGCTCGCCCGAGCGCGACCATTTGCTGTTCTCCGCCGGAAAGGGATTTGGTTTGTTGTTTGCGGCGTTCATGCAGACGTGGGAATTTGCCGTAAACGTATTTAAGATAGTTTGCGATTTCTTTTTTATCTCGGAGGATGTAAGCGCCCATTTCCAAATTTTCTTCAACGGTCAGGCTTGGGAAAATTGAGCGGCCTTGCGGAACGTAACAAATTCCTCGGCTGACCACTTCCGAGGTGTTTAGACCTACAAGGTTTTGGTTGAAAAATAAAATTTCGCCGTCGGCGATTTTAGTAAGGCCGAAAATTGATTTTAAAACCGTTGATTTTCCGGCGCCATTCGGTCCGATTAAAGTCACAATTTCGCCTTCGCGGACTTCAATATGAATGTTTTCTACTATTATCGGTCCGCCGTAGCCTGCAGTGAGATTTGTAATTTTTAGCATAGATTCAGTTAGTGTGTTTTACGCCCAAATAAGCTTCCAGAACTTTTGGATTATTTTGAATTTCGCTTGGTGTTCCTTCAGCAATCTCTTTCCCGTAATCCATCACTATGACTTTTTCAGACAGATCCATAACGAAATTCATATCATGTTCAACAATTACGATTGTTTTGCCCTCTTGTTTTAGGCGTTTAATTATATTAATTATCGTGTGGAGCATTGTGCGATTGACTCCTGCGGCAGGTTCATCCAACAAAAATAAATCCGCATCGGTCGCAACCGCGCGCATTATTTCAAGAAGTTTTTGCTGACCGTATGAAAGAGAAATTGCGGTTTCATGAGCTTTTTCATGCAAGTTAATCATTCGCAAATATTCAAAAGCTTTTTCTTTCAGTTTTTTCTGGTGTTTTTTAAACGGAGTAAAAATATCAAATAAACTTTCTTTGTTACTCTTAAATGCAAGCATAATATTTTCCAGCGCCGTCAGTTCCGGAAAAATTCGTATTGCTTGATGTGTTCGCGCTATGCCGAGGCGGCAGCGTTTATAAGCCGGCAAAGCTCCTATTGGATTTTCTTTAAAATAAATTTCGCCGGAGTCATGTTGCGAAAGTCCCGTAATTACATCAAACATTGTTGTTTTCCCGGCGCCATTCGGACCGATCAGCGAAGTTATTGAATTTTCAGTAATTTCAAAATTACAGTGATTGATGGCACTAAGCCCTCCGAAGCGTTTTACGAGATGTTGAATTTTGAGAATTGGCATGGTCAGGTTTATTTATAATCTTTTACGGACAAGTTTTTTCCCCATAATTCCGGTTGGTTTGAAAATAATTATTAGAATCAAAATTAAAGAATAAATAATCCAGCGCATCGGACCCATAATATGCGGAGGGAGAGGCAAAAAACGCATTGTTTCAAAAACAGTAAATAAAGTTACTGTTCCTACAACCGGTCCCCAAAAAGTTCCGCTTCCTCCGAAAACGACCTGAAGCAAGACAAAAATCATTCTGTGTACATCAAAAACATTCGGATCTATGAATTGAGTTGTATGCGCGTAGAGAACACCGGAAAGTCCCGCGATTCCGGCGCCGATTATAAGAATTTGGAGCCGTATTAAATTTGTATTTTTGCCAAGGCTCTTCGCCGCTGTTTCGTCTTCGCGTACAGCTTCCAAGGTTTTTCCAAAAGGGGAATGAGTCAGCCGCCACACAAAAAGCATTATGAGCGCCGTTATAACGAGAGTGAAAATAAAAAGGTAGAAATTATTTTTTAAAACCAAGCCGAAAAAATCGGGAGGCGCAATAGCCGGAATTCCGGTTGAACCGCCCGTAAATTGCCGTTCGTTTATAAGTATTATTTTTATTATTTCGCCCATGCCGAGAGTCGCGGCTACTAAATAATCATCGCGAAAACGGACAGTCGGAATTCCGAGCAAAAGTCCGGCCAAAGCCGCCAAAATAACGCCGCTTAAAAGTCCAAACCAGAAAGGAGTGCCATATGCGGTAGTTAAAATGGCTGACGTATAAGCGCCGATCGCCATGAACGCAACGTGTCCCAAATGAACCATGCCTGTATAACCGATTATAAGATTATAGCTTTGGTTTAAAATAATGAAGATTAGGATGAGCGTCGCTATTGTGAGAAAGTAATCCATAGGAGAAAATTTCTAATTACTAATTTCTAATAACTTCCTCTGCTTTTTTGCCGAAGAGGCCGGTTGGTTTTATATATAAAATTAAAAGAAGGATAAAAAATGCGATTGCGTCTTTGTAACTGCTTGGAATATAAAAATTGCCGAATGGGATTGCGATTAAAAGATTTTCAGCGAGACCGATTATATAGCCGCCGATAACTGCGCCCGGAATTGATCCGATTGATCCCAAAATTACAGCGGCGAATGCTTTAATGGCGAAAAATGTTCCTAAATTTGGATGAAGATTTTGGTCAAAGGCGGCTAAAATTCCCGCTGTTCCCGCCAGAAAAGCTGAAACTAAAAATGTTATTGTGATTGTTCTATTTACATTTATTCCTAAAATTGCCGCGACTTCTTTATTGTCCGAAACGGCGCGGATCGCTTTGCCGCTTCGCGTGTATTTTAAAAATGCCCAAAGCCCGAGCATCAAAACAACCGAAGAAATTAAAATTATTATTTGTATGTCCGTTATGCGTATTATATCGGAGAAAATCGCAAAACTTTTTACGTTTGTGGTGAGAGAGCGCGCGTAAGGCTGGTAAACAAGAAGAAGCAGATTTTTTAAAAGCAGGCTTATGCCGATTGAAAGTATCAGGGGAATGTGCGGCGGCGCGTCTCTAACCGGCAAAAAGGTGCATTTTTCAATGATGATAACGATGATAAAAAGAACAGCGATTGCGGCGAAAAAACTCGGGATAAGCGGCCAGCCGAAAAGAATATAAAAAGTGTAAAAAGCGTATGCGCCTGTGATTGCGATTTCGCCGTGAGCTATGTTAACGAAACGCAGAACGCCGTAAATTAAGGCAAGTCCGAGCGCGAGAATAGCGTACAGCGAGCCTGCAATAAGGCCGTTTAGGACGAATTTTGCCAGAAAGGCCGGATCCATAACGGTTGAAGTATAACAAAAAGTAATCGGCATATTTCGGTTATCTGATGTTTTTTTGCAAACAGCGGAGCGCAGCCCCCCTCACCACATGTGGTGAGGGGGACGCTCGCCGCATGCGGCTCGCTCTGCTTCCTTAAAAATGTTTGCAAAAAAACATCAGATAACCTCATAGCATTATGCTTAGATAAATGGCAAAAAAGCCCCGCATTTTCCCGCGAGGCTTTTTTAAAATTCTATATTTTCGCTTTTCTATTCTACATAATCTTCCGCAACGCCGTTTTTCACGATCTTCAAAGCATGGCGATATTCCGGTCCCGGGTCGCCGTTCGTATCAAACGAAAGCGTGCCCGCCAAGCCTTTCCGGCCTTTAACGGTATATAGATAGTCTTTTACTTTTACTGAATCTTCTCCGACCGCTTCAATAGCTTCCTTGAAAATAAACAGAGTGTCGTATGACGGAGTCATGTAAGAAAGATAAGGAAGTTCTTCTCCGTTTGCTAAAGCCTTGTAAGCTTCTTGAAGTTTTTGAAGATCCGGATTTGCTTTGTCATAAGGGACAAGCGCCCCGACGGATCCTTCAACATAATCTTTGAAAGGTTCCAGCACTTCTTTTTTAGCGTCAACGGCAACGTCGTTCAACATCAAAGGTCCTTTTACGCCCGCTTCTTGCAATTGTTTCACGATAATTCCCGCTTTTGGCGGAGCTTGCATGTCAACAAAAAATACTTCCACTTTTGCTTCCTGCAATTTTGTAATTTGTGTCCTGAAATCGGACGCGTCTTTCGCAAACTTTTCTTGTACCACTTCGCCTCCTGTTTTTGTAAATGCCGCTGTAAATGTATCCGCTATACCTTCGGTATAAGGCTGTTCTTCAACCAAAATGCCCACTTTCTTATAACCTTTTTTAGAGGCGTAATCGGCGAAAGCTTCGCCTTGCGCATTGTCGGATGGATAATTTCTGAATACAAAATCTCCCGCGGTTGTAATTTTAGGAGAGCTTGAAGCAGGGGAGAGGAGAACGACTTTATTTTCTTCAACAATAGGAGCCGCTGTTAAAGTTTCCGAACTGCAGAATCCCCCTACGATGAATTTAACCTTTTTAAGGCTTACTAGGCTTGTAACAGCTTTATTCGCCATATCGGCACTGCATCCGCCGTCTTCAAATTCAAGTTTGATTTTTTTGCCTTTTATGCCACCTGCATCATTGATATTTTTTGCTGCAATTTGCAGAACGCGTTGCGTCGGAAGACCATATACTGCGCCTTCTCCGGAAAGAGGGAGGAGTGCACCGATTACAACTTCGCCGCCGTCCGTTGCCGCTTCTTTATTTTCTTCTTCAAAAACTTGGACACAGCCTGCGAGGAGGGCGACCAAGGCCACGCCGAGGAGCACTTTTAAAATTATGTTTTTGTTCATACTTTAGAATTGGGTTAAAAAATAAAGTTTTGATTTAAGTCTGCAACATAATAAAAGCGCCTGGCGGCGTAGTCAAAAAAAACGCTTTTACAAAGCCGTAGTTTTGTTTCGCAATAAGTGGTCAACTAGAACTATTGCTGTCATAGCTTCTGCAACCGGAATTGCGCGAGGAACGATGCATGGGTCGTGGCGGCCTTCTACACCGAACTTTTTAATGCTTGATGGAGGTTTGACGGCAATCCGCATAATTATGTCTTCGCCGTTTGAAATTCCGCCCAAGATTCCGCCTGCGTGATTTTTCTTTGGATCGTTTTGCTCGGAACCCTTTTTGGTTGCCGCAGAAAATCCACTGCCGAATTCAATGCCTTTTACGGCCGGAATTGAACAGAGAGCTTTCGCAAAATCAGCTGTAAGTTTATCAAAAACCGGTTCGCCAAGGCCTTTAGGCGCGTTTTTAATAATAATTTCAATAATTCCGCCCACTGAATCTCCGTCTTTTAAGGCTTTTAAAATAAGTTTTTCCATTTTTTTGTAAGCGGTTTTGTCAGCGGCGCGGATTGTATTTTTTTCAATGAAACTTAAATCAACTTTTTCGCCTTTGATATTTCCTATTTGAACCGCATACGCAGAAATCTTAATTTTTTCCATCGCGAGGATTTTTTTTGCGACTGCTCCCGCCATAACACGGGCTACGGTTTCGCGTCCGCTCGCGCGTCCTCCTCCGCGATAATCGCGAAAACCGTATTTTGCTTGCCATGTTGCGTCCGCGTGTCCTGCCCTGAAAACATTTTTTAATTTTTCGTAATCGGCGCTTTTTGCATCGGTATTAAAGACGATCATAGCAATCGGCGTGCCGAGAGTTTTTCCTTGAAAAATGCCGGAAAGGATTTGTACTTTATCTTCCTCGGCGCGCGGCGTTGTTAAATTTGATTGTCCGGGTTTTCTGCGATCAAGTTCAGCCTGAATATCTTTTTCTGTTAATGGTATTTTCGGCGGGCATCCGTCAATAACACAGCCCAAAGCCACTCCGTGCGACTCGCCGAAAGTTGTGACGCGAAAAATTTGTCCTATTACGTTTCCCATATGGGAATAGAATATAGGATAAAGTTAAAAGTTCAAAATTAAACGTTATGTTTTTAATGCACGCCGAATTTTTATCTGCATCGCCGTGATCATTAACTGTCGCATTTGTTCGGCAGTATCCTTTTCTCTTACCCTTGTGTATTTTCTATTTGCTAATTGATTTACTCTTTTATCGCTGATTGTATCAATGGATGGGGCAGTCTCTCTAAGTGAGTCATAGGTCTTTCGCCGTTCTCGCGGGAAATTGCTTAATTCTTCCGGGGTGATTTTGCAAATTGCATAAGGATGATCGTGTCCGCGATGAAAAGCATAAACTGTCATTTCTTTTATGCTCCTTGCCGGCTGCATTTCACTTAATAGATCAATTGATCTAATTGCCAGAATAT
>JBBUCQ010000108.1:0-5311 GCA_038057715.1 Patescibacteria group bacterium
GGAGTCGCACTTTCAAAAGAAGAAATGGCGGTCGCCGTGCCGATTTTGGAGAAGGCGTTAACCCAAGAGTAGATATTATATGTCAGCTATGAATAAGCTTTATTTAGAAGGCAAAGATTACAAACAGATTGATTTAAAGGCGTTGCGCGCGTGGCTTAAAAAAATCGCTCCGCTTACTGTTTTTAAATTTGAAGAACAAGCGGTCGGCGAGCATTGGATTTCAATTTCAACTCCGGAGCTGACTTGCATTTGTCCGTTTTCCAATTTTCCGGATTTCGGTAAGGTTGAAATTGAATATGTGCCGGATAAAGTTTGCCTTGAGTTAAAGTCATTTAAGCTTTATATAAACGCATTCCGCGATATTAAAATTTTCCACGAAGCGATTACAGAAGTGATTTTTGCGGATTTTTTGCAGGCGGTGAAACCGAAGAAGGCGCGCATTACGGTGGATATGAATCCGAGGGGAAACGTAAAGACGGTATGCGAAAAAAGATACCGAATATAACTTTAATTATTTATAAATGTCCTATTTTTATGGCTACTATTGCTAAATTGAGACAAAAAAACAGCAAAATCAAGTCTTTACTTAAAGAAATTGCTACGAAGGCTAAACGCCGCCATCTCACACTTGACGCCATGTTGTCTGAATTAAATAAAATACGCCACAATTAATAGATCATGATTCTCAATGAAATTTTCCATTCCATTCAAGGCGAAGGATTGAACGCCGGAAAACCGGCGGTGTTTGTTCGTTTCGGCAATTGTAATTTAAAATGCACTTTTTGCGACAGCCGTTTTACATGGCATAAAGCCGAAAGTGATAATCGCGAAGTTGAAATCGCTGAAGTTTTTGAAGAAATCCGCAAATATCCGGATTGCAAACATCTTGTAATCACGGGCGGCGAGCCTCTGCTTCAGCAGGATGCGATCAGCGCAATCCGCCGCGAATTTCCCGACTACTATATTGAAGTTGAAACAAACGGAAGTCAAGAATGCCGCTGTTGCGAAGATGTAAATTTATTTACGGTTTCATATAAAACCGGCAATTCCGGAAATGCGCCGTATGAATTAAAAACAAAAAATGAAAAATGTGTTTATAAATTCGTAATCCGACGGAAAGATGATTTTAATGAAATAGAAGCCGTAATTAAACATTACGCTTTACCGTCCGGCAAAGTTTTTTTAATGCCGGAAGGAGTAAGCCGTGATGAAGTTTTGCGCAAACATCAATTCGTCGCGGATTTTTGCAAAACACACGGGTATAATTTTACAACGCGCCTGCAAATTTTAAATTGGGGAAATGAAAGGAGAAAATAATTATGAAAACAGTTCTTGTTTATTCCGGCGGCATGGATTCCACAACGCTTTTGTATAAATTATTGGCGGAAGGGGATAGTGTTTTGTGTTTAAGTTTTGATTATGGTCAGAGGCATAAAAAGGAATTAAAAGCGGCGCGGAAAATTTGTGAGATTTTGAAAAAATCCGGTAAAAAAGTCCGCGGAAAATTTATTGGTCACAAGATAGTAGATATCACCGCTGTGAAAAATTTAATTGCCGGTTCCGCGCTGACTTCGCGCATTGCAGTTCCGGAAGGTCATTATAAAAGTAAAACAATGAAAGCGACAGTTGTTCCTAACAGAAATATGATTTTTCTCGCACTCGCAATCGCCGCGGCTGTTTCAGGGAAATTTGATCGAGTTGCGATTGCTGTCCATGCCGGAGATCACGCGATCTATCCGGATTGTCGCCCTGGATTTATAAAAAGAATGCGTGCCGCCTCCAAAATCGCGAACTATGAAAAAATAGATATTTACGCGCCATTTTTAAAAATTACAAAACGCGAAATCGCAAAAATCGGCGAAAAACTCGGTGTGCCGTACGAATTAACCTGGACATGTTATAAAGGTCTTGCGCGCCCCTGCGAAAAATGCGGCGCGTGCAGAGAAAGGAAAGAAGCGCTACAATAATGGTATGAAGATCCCTTTAAAAGGAAAAACCGCGCAAGATCAACAGGATGAAATTTTTAAACGTATGTCAGCAGATGAGAAAATCCGTTTGGGTTCGCAATTGTGGGAAATGGCAAAAGATTTAGTCGGTAATAAAATTAATTATGCGAACAATAGATCCAAGACATCTGTTGGTAGGAGTAGCTAGAATTTTTAAAAAAACAAAAATGGTTTTGGGAGAAAAAATTTACTTTACTTCTCCGGAAGATTTAATTCTTGTTAAATTAAAATGGTATAAAGAGTCGCATTCGGATAAGCAATTTGAGGACGTGCAATCCATTCTAAAAATATCCGGCGATAAAATGGATAATGCCTATTTAAGGGGGTGGGCGCATGATTTGGGTGTTTCTGAAATTTTGGAACAGATTAAGCCTTGACAAAAAACCCAAACGGGACTTAAATTGGGACGTATGGATATAGAAAGACAAAAAGGACGACAGCTTACCGTTATTGACGGGGAGAAAGGCACAACAGCATCGGATGGTAATCCGCTGCTTCGTTTAATAAAAACTGTTGGTACTATCCTGCGTGCCGTTTCCGGAAGAGGTACGCCGCATCTAGAATTACAAAAAGGTACAGATAACCCTACATTGAGAACTGAACAAATAGACATTGAAGAATTATGCTCACTTTCTCCGGAGAATTTCTTGAAGAGTCCGCAATTTTTTAAATTGGTTGAATTTTACAAATTACATAATCCCGAGTTCGCAATAGACAAACAACAATTGGAACAGGGTTCTGTCCCCACACATATTGCACACACGGTTTTGGGTTTTTTTATGCGATCAAGGTTTGATTTAAACCGGGATCCGCTAAAAATACAAATGTTTAACGAGTTTACAGCTGGAATAGTGGCATATTTACACGACAAAAATAAAGTTGAAGAGGAAGATGTATTACCCGGGACTGGTGCTTTAGAAAAAAAGGATCAATTGGTTGGATCTCCGGACGTTATACGGCGATTTAACGAGCTAGGTGTCATTTTATCACGCAGAGATGATACTGTGTACAGTTTTTGGTGCGTGTTTCCTCGTCCTACAGCTACAGCCGTTATGGTCGCGTCTCCATATGCAAGTAAATTGGACGAGATAACTCACGGAGAAATGTCTGCGATAGAAGGATCGTTCAGATTTGGCTTATTAGATAAAGAGAGCTTTATGTTTGCATTAACAACAGGCGCTCCTTCTTTTAATAATTTAATTCAACATATAAGAATTAATCTCCCAAACCTATGAAACGCATTTTTTTAATTTCAATTCTTTCGGTTTTTATTCTTTCCGGATGTTGGGCGAGCGATATTTGGTATGATATCAGTATGAAGTGGAGTGACGGAAAATTGCCGGAAGAAAAAATAGAACTGGAAACTTCAGTCGGGAAAACGGAATTGACCGTAGAAGTTGCTGATAGCATGAAAGAACGCGAAAAAGGCTTAATGGAACGCGAAAAATTGGAGTCCGGTCACGGCATGCTTTTTCAATTTGAAGATGAAGCTCCGCGCGCTTTTTGGATGAAGAATACAAAAATCCCTTTGGATGTGATTTTTTTCAGCGCAAAAAAAGAAGTTGCGAGCCTTGTTGAGTGGATGAATCCGTGTATAACGCCGCAATGCCCGAGTTATTCATCCGCAGTGCCGGCAATGTACGCGCTGGAAGTTCCAGCCGGATTTATAAAAGAAAAAGCTGTGAAGATCGGAGATAAATTTGCTACACTTCAATCGTGATCGCTACACGCCGCGCATTCGGTGAAGCTCTTGCTCTCGCCGGCGCAAAAATTAAAAACCTGATTGTACTTGATGCCGATCTTACGACTTCCGTAATGGCACATTTGTTTGAACAGAAATTTCCGGATAGGCATATTAATATTGGGATTTCGGAACAGGATATGGTGGATACTGCGGCAGGTCTCGCGCTCGCAGGGAAATTGCCGGTAGCTTGTTCATTTGCGGTTTTTTTGACAGGAATAGGTTGGCAACAAATCCGAAATGCCATTTGTTATCCGAATTTAAATGTAAAATTGGTCGGTTCCCACGTCGGAATTCAGGTCGGTGAAGACGGAGCGACCCATCAAGCGCTGGAAGATATCGCAATTATGCGTGTTATCCCGAATATGAAAGTTTTTTGTCCCGCTGATGCTGTTGAAACTAAAAAAATGCTACCAAAAGTTTTGGAAGATTACGGTCCGGCATATATTCGTCTAGGTCGCCAGCCGGTTGCTGAAATTTATGATGAAAAATATGAGTTTCATATCGGGAAGGGGAGCATTTTAATGGATGGCGATGATGTTGGGATTATCGCTACGGGAAGCCTTGTAAGCAGTGCTTTTTCTGCCGCGCAAAGATTACAAAAAGAAGGAATCTCTGTTCGCGTTGTAAATATGAGTACAATTAAACCGATTGATGTGGCGTTGGTAGAAGAAACCGCGCGAAAAGTAAAATTATTGGTAACTGCGGAAGATCATCAAATTTCAGGCGGACTCGCCGGGGCGGTTGCGGAAGTTTTATCCCAAACTTACCCAAAAAAAATCCATAGAATCGGCATGCACGACGCATTCGGCGAATCCGGTAAATCCGCGGATCTTTATAAAAAATATCGTTTTGACGCAAACGGGGTGTATGAACAGATTAAAAATTGGCTTGCTTTGGAAGATCAGGTTGTGCAGGCTGTCTTAAAGGCGGAGCAGGAGCCAAGTTTAAGAGGTAATTTTGATGATTTGGCGAAGAAGCTTTGAATCTAAAGCGTCTGCCGTAATGTTGGCAGTTGGAGATCATAGCGTGTATAATTAACTACGAAATATGAGTGAATCTAAAATAAAACTTTTCTCTGGTTCGTCTCATCCATCGCTTGCCGGCGCTATTGCCAAGATTTTAAAACTTCCGCTTACTCCGATTGAGCTCAAAAAATTCGCATGCGGGGAAATTTATGCGAAGCCGCTGGAAACGGTTCGTGATTTTGATGTTTATGTCATTCAAACCGGAACACAAAATACGAATGAAGATTTGATGGAGCTTTTTATTATGCTGGATGCGTTTAAGCGTTCGTTTGCGGCAAAAATACACGTTGTTCTGCCGCATTTCCCATATGCGAGGCAGGATAGAGTTGCGGCTCCACGTGAACCGATTTCGGCAAAACTCGTTGCAAATTTAATTTCAAAAGCGGGAGCCGATCATGTGATTACATTCACTCTTCATAGCGATCAAGAGCAAGGATTTTTTGATTTTCCGGTTGATAATTTAAGTGCGCGCAGTCTTTTCGCGGATTTTTTTAAAAAGAAAAAATTGGAGAATATAACTGTTGTTGCGCCGGATG
>JBBUCQ010000109.1:0-1123 GCA_038057715.1 Patescibacteria group bacterium
GAAAAAGAAAAAATGATAGTTATAACCTGTTATTATCTATGAAAACACAATATGACAAACAGGCTAATGCATTTTATATAAAATTTTCCGCCGAAAAGGCTTCTGTTGCCAAAACGGTAAAATTAAACAATTTCCTTCTGGTTGATATGGATAAAAAGGGAAAAATATATGGGATTGAAATCCTCAATGCCTCTACGCACATACCTGTAAAATTTCCCCCGCATAAATCAAAATCTAAAGCAAAAGCTTAGAAAATGCCCTCAATAACAATTCTAATCTGTTAGAATCAGGATATTTTGGGTTGACTTATGTCCTAATTATGCTAAAATTAGAGCTCTTCCAATATATATATGCTCAAACCAGATATTTTGCCCGCCGATAATGGACAAGAAATGCCGCTAAAAGATTTCGGCGCGCTATCAACGGCGCAAGATTTTCTACAATATCTTGAAACCCAACAAACTGCCTCCGGCATAAACGGCAATGCTCTTGATTTTATAATTCATGGATTGCATTTAAAACTTGGCAAAGATAGGGCAGTAAGTCCGCCGAAATGCTTAATGTTCGGCGCTCCAAAAGAGATTGACGGCTTAAGCGTTTTACAAATTATCAGATTGCTGATCGCCAAAGAAGCCGAATCGGCTGAAATGAACGGTAATGGACCATCACTAGAGGAAGTTGCGGCTGATCCGGAAAATATACGCTCGTGGCACAAAATAAAAGACGCGCGCGCAAAAACAAAAGATTTAATAGAAGAATTAAAATCAATTTTACTCTTGTATGTCCAAATATTGACGGATGAATTGGCAAAAAAAGAAACCGCCCCTGATTCTGAATTTGAACGACAATTTCGAGAAATTCCAAAACCGGCTACGGGATACGAAGCTTCGGCAAAGGTTTTAAGACAAAAGTTCTTATCTAAAATGGGAGTTGCGGAAAGGGACGATTTACGCGGAGAATCTCCCGAGGAAATAGCTAAAGCCGCGGTTTCCAAAACGGTTTGGGAAGAATTTTTTGACGATACAAAAAAAGTTCTTGAAGAAAAATTGCCGGTAAAAAAACGGCTGGATGTTTTAAAAATGCTTGCGGGCGAAGGTGAGGATGCGGCTTTTTCATTTATAGG
>JBBUCQ010000109.1:1223-4139 GCA_038057715.1 Patescibacteria group bacterium
TATTTGCCAAAGGTGCGATATTAAAAAAACCGAGCAAGGCGTGTTTTATTCCGAAGAAATCACCGGAGAACAAGCAAGCCATGAAAAAGGTTGTTTTACCGGAAAACTTCGCGGGAATTTTGATAGCAGAAAACACGACAGAACATTACCTCCGCAAGCGGAAGTAAATCTTATTGATCGCGCGAATGAACTTATTCGCGGAGCGAGAGATGCCGCATTAAGAGCAATGGAAGAAGCCGGAACGGCGCAAGCAATAACCGAAGGAGACAGAGAACGTTCGCGGCAATCCGCCGCAGAAGCGTGGAGCAGTGTTATAGAAATACAAAGACGGCTGGACAGAGCTTTGGAGGATAATGGGCGGCTGACTGTAGAAAGAAGACAACTGGCGACTCAAGTTGAAGTCCAAACCGGCAATTTGGAAAGATTGAGAGCTATAATGGAAGACACCAGGAGTCAATTAACAGCGGCGTTTGCCACTCCGGGAACTTTCGGGAATGAATTAAAAGAGGTTGTAGGGAAATTGTTGAGAAAACTATAAATTGGTTTTTATTGCGGGTTTTCCGCCACCTCCGCGGTCTCTTCCGCCGCCATACGGCTGACAAAAATTTCCCTGGGTTTTGCTCCGCGGACAGGTCCGATCACTCCATTGGCTTCCATTTCGTCTAAAATTCTTGCTGCCCGGGCATAACCGATTTCCATTTTGCGCTGGAGAAGAGAAGCGGACGCTTTTCGCGATTCAATAATAACTTGCAGGGCTTTTTCGTATAGCGGGTCATTGCCACCGCTTCCGGAGGCCAAACCGCCTTTTATATTCGGAAGTCCCTGCACATTTTGCCTCGCAACTTCAGGCGATGTAATTTTCTCATTATATTCAGGCTCAAGGGTCAGCTTTATGCGGTTCGTAACTTTTTCAATTTCTTTTGAAGAAACATAAACGCCCTGAATACGAACGGGCTTAGACATTTGTCCGTTAATAAAAAGCATATCGCCCTGACCGAGCAAATCTTCGGCGCCGATTGAATCAAGGATTGTGCGCGAATCAACGCCTGACGTTACGGCATAAGCGACGCGAGCGGGGATATTGGCTTTAATAAGACCGGTAATAACATCGACGGACGGGCGCTGTGTCGCGACAATCAAATGCATTCCGACAGCGCGAGCCATCTGCGCAATTCTGCAAATTGACGCTTCAACTTCTTTTCCCGCCGCCATCATTAAATCGGCCAGCTCATCCACCACCACAACAATTCTTGGCATTTTTTCTTCCATTTTCGAATCGCCGTTATAGTCGGCGATATTGCGATGACCGGTGTCAGCCAAAACGATATATCTGCGGTTCATTTCGGCGACGGCCCATTTTAAGGCTATTGCGGCCTTATCCAAGTCCGTGATAACGGGCGTAAGCAAATGCGGAATTGCATTATAAGTATTTAATTCAACGCGCTTAGGATCAATCATAATCAGTTTCAAATCCTGTGGAGAATTTTGATATAAAAGCGCGAGCAGAAAGCTATTCATCCCGACTGATTTTCCCGAACCCGTAGCGCCAGCGACAAGCATGTGCGGCATTGCGGCAAGGTCAACAAGCATAGGTTTGCCGTTTACTGCGCGGCCGAGCGGAAGTTTTAATTTTGATTCCATAATCTGACATTCATCGCTTTCCAAAATTTCTTTAAGACGAACGATGGTGCGATTTTCATTGGGAACTTCAATACCGACTAGAGATTTCCCGGGAATTGGAGCTTCTATACGGATAGCGCGAGCGGCAAGGGCAAGCGCTAAATCGTTCTTCAGCGTTGTAATTTTCGCCAGCTTCACGCCTTCATGAGGTTTTAAAGTATATTGAATTACGGTGGGACCGACATGGACATCCGACATTGCGACGCTTATTCCAAACTGCTCAAGTTTCGTGCGAATCATTTCCGCATTCTTTTTTAGAAATTCATCGTCAACGGCATCAGCGGCAAGCGGATTTTCAAGAAGATCAAGCGGCGGGAATTCCCATTCAATAACGGGTTTTTTGGTCAAAAGCGCGCCGTCCGAAGCATCAACCAGCCGTTCGCCGTCCGCGCCCTGCTCTTTAATATCGGTAACCTCCGTCTCTTCGGTTTCATCGGATTCCCTATCGTCCACCACGCCTTGATTGGGCTTAATAATATTAATTTCTTCCTCTTCTTCATTTTCACCAATGTCTTCATCCGGAACTTCAACGATTCCTTCGTCCGTAACCGCAAATCTTTTTCTTTTCTCTATGCGGATTTCCGGCTTTGCCTGACGAATTAAATTAACGATTGAAAATTCAAAAGTAAGAAGAACGCCGACAATAAATGCGGCTATAAAAATAATTGTTGAACCGAGATTGCCAATTTGCAAAACGGCGCGGAAGAAAAAATTCGGGATAAAACCGATGTAACCGCCATAACTGCCGTTTTCCGCCGCGGAAAGCATGTCATCGGCAGGAACCGATAAATGAAAAATTGAAAGGAGCGAAACAAAAATCAAAAACAATCCAGTGATTTTTGAAATGGAAAACGGAGAATGTTTTGAGAAGAAAAGCGCGAGCGACATTCCGAAAAACGCGATCGGAATCAAATGAATTCCAAATCCGAAAACAGGCCTTAAAACACCGGAAAGCCCACTGCCAACCATTCCGAGCTGACCGTATATTGAAAGAAGAACGAGAAAACTGACCGCTAAATAAATCACTGCGAAAATTTCGCGCGCAACCGTTGATTCAACTTCAAAACGCATTTTGCCGGCGAGTTTGCTCCCGCGTCTACGGGAGGCTCTGCCACGGATTGATATTCTGTCTCCGCGTCGCGAAACCTGTTCTCCGCGAATAAGACTGATTATTCCGGATGCTGTACTGCTACGCTTTCTGCGCCTTAACATACGGAGGAATTATAGCAGAGGGCG
>JBBUCQ010000109.1:4239-7472 GCA_038057715.1 Patescibacteria group bacterium
CCCAAAACTGTTACTAAAAACTGCCAACAACCGCAATTTTCTAATTTTCCTTTTATTTAAAACATCTTCGCACCGCCATTTTTCATATATTTGTCATGAAAAGTTTAGAGAAATTTCATTTTTGTTTGGTATAATCAAAGTCGAGTTAAGAAAATAACCTAACAAGTATGACAAATTTACTTATCGCTATAACAAATTCAGTAAAATCTCCTGTTACAAATTTAAAGCTTCATTACAAATCAATCAATAGGGTTAACAGTATGGGTGACGCTTTAGAATATTATATCAAGGATTTATTTTGTAATTCCTTACATGAAAATGATATTGAAAAGAAAAATATAATTTATGAAGAAAATTTTTCATATTTTGGGAATCAGAACAATCCGCCGGATTTTATCGTAAAGGATGGCGATGCTATTGAAGTAAAAAAAATTGAAGGTTTTAAAAGCGCCTTAGCATTAAATAGTTCTCCACCAAAAGACAAATTACGCTCGGACGATATAAGGATTACTTCAATTTGCAAGAAAATAGATGGTGGAAATTGGAAAGAAAAAGAACTTTTTTATGTTATTGGAAATGCAAAAAATGGTGCTATAAAATATTTATTTTTCGTGCAAGGAACGTGCTATGCGGCTAATCATGAAATTTATGAGAATGTTCATGCGCCAATAAAAAAAGAGGTTGATTCCGTTTTGGATTCATTAGGTCTTGAGAAGGGCAATACTGTAGAGTTGGGAAAAGTTAAAAGAATAGATCCTCTCGGGATAACCGAATTAAGGATTAGAGGTATGTGGGGCATAAAAAATCCCATTGAAGTTTTTGATTATGTTGCTCCAATTGATAAAACTGCAGATTTTTTTATCAATGCAATTATGTTGAAAGATAAATATCTGTCGTTCCCAGAAAAAGATAGAAAAAATCTAGAAGAACTTACCGGTGACAAATTTTCAATTAGAGATATAAAAATTAAATCGCCAAACAATCCGGCAAAATTATTGGAAGCAAAATTAATTAGATTTACAAAATAGCTCATGGATATTATTTCATTATTTACAGGAGCAGGAGGATTAGATCTCGGTTTTAAAAAAGCCGGATTCAATACGATTTGGGCTAACGAATACGATAATACAATTTGGGAAACATTCAAATTTAATTTTCCAAATATAACACTGGATAAGAGGAGTATTATGGACGTACCTTCAACTGAAATCCCAAGTTCAGTCGGAATAATTGGTGGACCACCGTGCCAAAGTTGGAGCGAGGCAGGTGCAGGTAGAGGCATTAACGACAAAAGAGGTCAATTGTTCTATGAATATATAAGAGTTCTTAAGGACAAGGAACCGCTATTCTTTTTAGCAGAAAATGTGTCGGGGATTTTACTACCAAGACATAAAGAAGCTTTCCAAGAGATAATAAATCAATTTAAAAGTCTAAACTATAATGTTGCTTACAAATTATTAAATGCATGCGATTATGGCGTCCCACAAGACAGAAAGAGAGTTATCATAATAGGCTACCACAAAAGTATCGGTAAAATATTTGAATTCCCAAAAGCAGAAATAAAAAAATTGACACTTAAAGACGCAATCGCAGATATGCCAGAACCAAAAGAGGCGTTGGCATATAATAACGCAAATAAACCAGATTTATTAAAATTACCGAATCACGAATACATGAATGGTGGATTTTCTACAATATATATGTCTAGAAATAGAGTTAGGAGCTGGAATGAGCCATCATTCACTATACAAGCCGGAGGTAGACATGCTCCAATACACCCTAAAGCACCAAAGATGAAATTCATAGAGGAAGATAAAAGAATATTTATACCGGGGAAAGAACATCTATATAGAAGGTTGTCGGTACGTGAGTGCGCAAGAATTCAAACTTTCCCGGACAGTTTCATATTCAAGTACACGAAGGTTGCAGACGGATATAAGATGATCGGTAATGCAGTACCGGTAAATTTTGCGTTTTTTATCGCACAAGCAATAAAAAAAGACATAGAAAATTTTAAAAGGGAGAAAGGTATTTTGGCTCGGATATCAACCCCCAGCCCTTCTGCCATTACCAAAACTGAATCAATTCACCCTTTTATAAAAAATTAAAAAGTAAAAATATGAAAATTAAACGAAATAAGAAAGTAATCTATCCAATAACAATTGAAGATTTGCAAAATGACGCTATAAAACGAATTGGCAGAAAATTGACCGATGATGAATTATATACTGCAGAAAAATGTGTTGAGTCAGGATTGTCATTTGTAATGGATATCACTCTAAAATCTGCAATTGAAGCGGCAGTTGATAAAAACCGTCAAGCCGAACGCGGACGGGTTCAAAGAATTTAAACGTACTTTGGTTCCCTAAATCCGGTACTGCTTCGGAAATATTGCCGTATGAAAAAATCGGCTCTATACTGGAATAAATGATACGTACTCGATTCGCTCCATCCCCAACCGGTTTTCTCCATATTGGAGGTCTGCGCACCGCGCTTTATAACTATCTTTTTGCGCGAAAAAATGGAGGAAAGTTTATTTTTAGATTAGAAGACACAGACCAGAAACGCTTTGTAGAAGGCGCTTATGAGAATTTAATAAAAATGCTGGAATGGGCGGGTTTGAAGTTTGATGAAGGGCCGCATATCGGAGGAGCGCACGCGCCGTATATTCAATCTCAACGCTTTGAACTTTATAAAAAATTTGCGGATGAATTATTACAAAAAGGCGCGGCGTATCGCTGTTTTTGCACGTCGGAACGGCTTCTTCAAATGCGAAAAGAGCAAGAAGAACATAAACTCGCGCCAAAATACGACAAACATTGCGCGAAACTTTCGGCAGATGAAATTGAAAAATTACTAGCAGGAAAAACGCCTTTTGTAGTCAGACAAAAAATTCCCGATTCGGGCGAAGTAAATTTTACGGATTTGGTGCGCGAAGATGTCACTTTCAAATGCGAAACGATTGACGACCAAGTTTTACTAAAATCGGACGGATTTCCGACTTATCATCTCGCGAATGTCGTTGATGATCACGCGATGGAAATAACCCACGTTATCCGCGGCGAAGAATGGCTTTCTTCAACGCCAAAACACATACTTTTATATAAGGCTTTTGGATGGAATCCTCCTCACTTTGCGCATCTTCCCCTGCTTCTCAATAAAGACAAAAGCAAACTTTCAAAACGCCAAGGCGACGTTGCGGTTGAAGATTATAAATTAAAAGGATATTTGCC
>JBBUCQ010000110.1:0-4836 GCA_038057715.1 Patescibacteria group bacterium
ACCTACTAAAAAAGGTGTGTTTTGCACACACCCTCCAACCTCAAACATTAGAAGTTTTTTTGGATCAGCCGAACCTCAATTGGGGGCTAAAGGGTGTGTAAAAATGTATCATCATGCTTTATGAAGCTTCCCTATTATAGTAATAGATATATAGAAGTCAAATCAATTATCGTGCTTTTTTACAGATTACGCGTAAAAACTCTTTTTATTCAAAAATATCCTTATTAAAAAGCCATTTTAACCTTTAAGTTTTAGTTGACGGATTTGGGACTTATTCCGGAGAACCGAGAATCGGACCCAAAATCCCTCCCAATAAGGACTGAAAAGCTCCAAGCATGTACATCAACGAGCCGATTGAAACCAAAAGCCCAAAAATCAGAACCGCGGTATAAGTGCCTCCCTGCCCGAACCATTTTTCAGCAAAAGCCATATCGCCTGTGAAATTTTTAACGCGCTCGCGGTAAGCAACAATTATAATGCCGAGAGGAAAACCGATTAGACCGACTAGATAACGCATGAGAATTAAAAGTTAGAAATATAAAAAACAATTATTGTATTACTTTTTCCGCGATATTCCTTCAATCACGCCGCTCAATAAATTAAGCCCGGGGATTTTGCTGAAAATAGAATCCAATAAATATACAATTTTATAAAAACGACCGTAAAAACGTTTGATACCTCTCGGCAGACCGGTTAAATTTTTCGGCAATAAATTAAATTTCCATAAATTTTCCGCGCAAAAACCGTGCTGTTCCAACAATTTATTGATTGATTTAACGGTATAACGAACAGGATGCACGGAAATGCCGCGCCACTCGCTTAATTTTTCAACCCAAGAAGTTTTCTGCGGCAGCATGAAAATATAAAAATATCCGCCGCGTTTTAAAACACGATGAATTTCTTTCAAAGACGCAACGGGATCAGAAACATGCTCCAAAACGCCGCAGGAAATAATGCCGTCAAAAGACTCATCTTCAAAAGGCAATTTTATAGGATCCGAATTATAAACAGCATTAATTTCTGACAATAAAGGAATTTCATCAACATGCTCGCGTTTTTCAACATTATAACCGGCCGCGTTTACACCTCTGTTTTTAAGCAACCAAGCGAGCTGTCCGTAACCGGAACCCCAATCTAAAAATTTCGTTGGTTTGGAAGTTTCACGCCGCGCATGTCCCGCAATAACATCAGCAATCCTAATATAATTATAGGCGGATGAAGGCGAATCCAGATGTTCCAAATCAGCGTTTTTAAAATGTTTGCCTATTTCCGCGCATTTTTGAAGATGACTGAGCTCGTCTTGAACATTCATACGTAAATCACATTAACTATAAACCAACTCTATTGGAGGTGTTCATCCTCAATCTATTCTTTTTCCATTGCAATTGAATTTCAATTCTATTATTTGAAACATCACTATCTGGCACTGTAAGACCTGTGTCAAAATCAATAATTCCAACAATAGCAAAATTACAATTTATTTTTCCTCCAGACGATTGAAGCGAATGAATAAGTCTTTCTTGCTCTTCCGAAAAACTTTGGAAAAACCTGTATTGTTTATTTTCAGGTCTTAAATCGTATTGTTTAGAATATCTCACGAGCGAAATTCTGTCTCCATTTGTAAGCGCATCGCAACGAATATCAATTAAAGCACGTTGAATATCTTCCGAATGATTATCAAGAACCATACCAAATCTAAATCCTGTTTTTTTATCAAGACTAGTTCTGCGGCCAAATTGCACATTGGCATCCTTAAACTCAATATCCACCTCATCTCCCTCCTCAATAAAATCATCAATATAATCATATTCATCTAAAACAGGAACAGTGGGTTTTGGAGTAGTAATTGGAGCAGTAAGAGGAGTTGAAATAATTTCTGACGAAATAGAAACCACATTAATAAGAGCAAAAGTTTCATTAGCGGCATCGTACACAGCGTATGTATGTTTTGGATAAACGATTAATCCAAAACGATTATATTTTGATCTTTCTATCGGAGGTGTCACCTGATCAATATTGACTTCCCCAAAATCATAAAGACCTCCCTGACCAATATTGTTCCCATAAAATCTAGCGATTCTATCTTTATCATTATCTGTAACATAAAATGCGCCTCCTCCAACACTCGTATATTTTTGGTCTTTAAAATTATATCCGCTA
The DNA here is from genome assembly GCA_038057715.1 of Patescibacteria group bacterium. Lineage (GTDB taxonomy): Bacteria > Patescibacteriota > Gracilibacteria > UBA1369 > UM-FILTER-53-11 > JBBUCQ01. The sequence goes on from JBBUCQ010000110.1 coordinate 2,161, forward strand.
TGCAAATAATCCGATGAAAGAGTTAAAGAAAATCTTCCTTTTTCCGGAGAATTTCCCGCTCCTTTTGAAAAATATCTATATTCTAAATCAATTGTTCCAGCTTTAAGAGGAACAGATTGAGTTGAAGTTGTTTTATATGAAAAATAACGATAATCAGACCATTGCCCGCGTGTCCCATCTCTTGCCACTGCTCTCACCTTCACACGAAATTGATTATCTCCCCACAGAGCAGGAGTTAAAGTATTTGTTATAGAAACGAGCGGGAGTTCTTGTTTCGTTCCCCACCTCGTAGAACCGCAAAGATCGCATTCAACTATTACCTCATAATTTAATGCTCCAGACACTTCAGCCCATTCAATTTTAGCGATACGCGGATAATTTGTGAGAACTTCGTTTTCTTTAGGCTGTAAAATTCTTGGACTATCTAAAACAATTTTTGCGGCTGGTTTCTCCAAAACAGAAACCGACGTTGGCTCTGTAGCCTGCGTATTAGGATAGGCTCCAAGTCTACGTACATAAGTAAATGAATTATCAAAAGAATTTTTAATCCCTTTTCCATCGCCTGTGAGATAAAAAACACGCGGGGTATCCACATATGGAGTTTTATATCCTCCATACATCACGCCATCCGCGAATCCGTCATAATAAAATTTTCTTTCTAATTCAAGAATAAAAGTTACAATTCCACGTTCTCCATTGGATGTCTTACTAATAATTTCATTTGTTCCCGCGTCATAAAGTCTAACCATGGCATTTTTTACAATGGTTGTCGGTTCATTTGTTTTTTGAACCCATACCTCAAAATTACCAAGTGGTTTATTTAAATCAGAAGCTGAAACTACAACATATTTATCAGAAAGAGGGTAACTCATAGAAATACCGCATGAAGCTGAACCATCCGAAAGCGTCATTTTATTTTCTTTATCAAGAAAATTAATTTGGCAAAGCCTTCCTCCTACTCCATCTTGAGCAGTAAAATTTTTGTAGGGCGGCGAGGTGAAAGTCCAATATTTTGTATTTTTTGCTTTCACTGCGTCTCTAAAAGCAACGAATTCAACAATTTTCCCGGGTTCTACTTTGAAAATCGCTCCACTCCCATTTGAACTAACAACAGATGTTTCAAGCAGATTACCTTCATATACGCCAGCTCTAACAGGCACTACAGAATACATATTAATATAAGCTCCCGCTATAAGTTCATCTTGCTTATCCGGATATCCATTGGCTGCAACTGGAATTTCTACTGCAACACCTTTATTTTGGGCAAATACAACAGGCGTCAAGAAAAAAGAAAAGAATGCCAAAAGAAAAATTAAAGAGATCTTCCGGAGAGAAAAAGTATTCATAAATTAAAGAGTTAAAAAATACGTTTGGATACTAAAACCTTATGTATTGTATTATACGCAAAAAAACAAAAATCTTACATAGAAAGTACATCTCCTACGGCTTTACTCTATTTATCATTCTCGGGAACGGAATTGATTCTCGTACATGATTTAGTCCGCAAATCCAAGTTATTGTACGCTCAAGCCCGATTCCAAATCCGCTGTGCGGAACCGAACCGAATTTTCGCAAATCCAAATACCATTTAAAATCTTCTTCGCGCAAATTGTGTTCGCGGATTCGTTTTAATAAAATTTCATAATCATCTTCGCGTTGACTGCCACCGACAATTTCGCCATAACCCGGAACTAATAAATCCGCGCAAAGAACTCTACTATCGTCGTCCGGCGCGCGTTTCATATAAAACGCTTTTACTTTCGCCGGATAATTTTCAACAAAAACCGGGCGGTCAAACATATTTGCAAGCGCGATCTCCTCCTCCGCCCCGAAGTCGTCATCCACGCTGGCTTTTAGTCCAGCGTTTAATATTTTTTCCACGGCGTCTTTATGCTGGATATGATGAAAAGGGCTCTTAACTTTTTTTAATTCCTCAATATTTCTTTCCAAAAGCACCAAATCTTTTTCATGCTTTCCCAAAACTTTTTCTACAATAAAAACGAACAAAGCCTCTTGCAAATCCATATTTTGGCGCTGGTCGTAAAAGGCCATTTCAGCATCCATCATCCAAAATTCCGTGAGATGCCGCCGCGTTTTTGATTTTTCAGCGCGGAAAACCGGACCGAAATCAAAAACTTTCCCGAGGCTTCCGATCGCGGCTTCCAAATAAAGCTGGCCCGACTGCGTTAAATACGCTTTTCCCTCATCAAAATAATCAACGGAAAAAAGTTCCGTTGTGCCTTCACAGGCATTCGGCGTAAAGATCGGAGAGTCAATTCTCGTAAAACCTTCTCTATCCAAAAATTCATGAATTGCGTAGAGAACGGTGTGGCGAATGCGCTGAATTGCGGCCTGTTTCCGCGAACGCAACCAAAGATGCCGATTATCAAGCAGAAATTCCGGACCGTGTTCTTTTTTCCCGATCGGATATTCTTCAGTCGGATTTTGAAAAACTTTTATCGCCTTTATTTGCAATTCAAATTTATCGGGAAATCGCGGATGCTGGCTGACGATTCCGGTAATCCCAACTGACGCTTCAAAATTCAATCCGTTTGCCAGCGCAAAAACCTCCGGAAGTTCTTTTTCAACAACAATCCCCTGCGTTTCGCCGCTTCCGTCGCGCAATTCAAGAAAAATTATTTTTCCGCTGGAACGTTTATTAAACATCCAGCCTTG
>JBBUCQ010000111.1:0-4299 GCA_038057715.1 Patescibacteria group bacterium
CGATTGATGGAGAAGGTGCCGACGATATCGATGTCCAAGATCTAACAATCGATCTTACCATTGGCATTCAACGCATACAGCTCATGAAGTCAAAATCGACCATGCAAAAACGTTTCAAAGTGTCACTCGTTATTTCAAACGGCGGCAATGATGATGCAGTTGGAAATATTAGAGTTAGCGCTTCGAAAGAAGGGACTGTGGCGAGCGGAGATAAATTGATCACCCGTCGTGGCATAAGGGCCGGTAAAAAACTTTATACAGCAATGTATGTAGACTATGAGAATAATAATACTAAGTTCGTATTCGCAGTTGACCCAAGAAATGAGATAGATGAGTCTAATGAAGAGAATAATACAGTAACAGGTCTTGTTGCGTTGAAGCTGAAAAAATAAACTATTGCGCGGACATTTATATTATTAATTTGTAGCTTATGGAACAAGACAGATCTGAAGCTCGTAGAATTTACAAGGAAGCTGTCGCTACGGGTCTTGCTATGGGAGTTTTAAAAGCTGACGGACTTATTGTTGCAAATGATGATGGAATTACGGGTGAAGAAGCTATGGCTAAGGGTGGTTTGCGTCGTGAAATTGGCGAGCTTGCACTGACCACCCATGATGGGCTGATTAGGGACGGTGAACTGAATCCAAGCGAATCTGTTCGATCTCATATATTGAGAATTATTAGTGAAGCGACTTAAACCCTACTAAAGTCATCTCTATAAATTACAGTTTCAACACCAGCTTGGTTCAACATTTGAATAACAGCTTTTAAACGGGAATCGCTTAAACGGTCTGTGGGATGGACGGAGATTTTTTTAACTTTATTATTTTTCAAAATTCGTAATGCTTCTTCGTCGCTATAAGGGAAAGTTAAGACAAACACCGCTTTTTTAGCATTATTAATTTTATCATCAGAATTTTCTTCATCAAATACAAGCACATCTTTAAACACTGTAATTTTCTTCAAGTTAAGTTTTGGATTCGCAAATCGCAGAGCGGACGCAACGGAAGGATTAGTGTCATTTATAACCAAAACCTTTTTGCCATATTTTTCCAGAATCGGTCTCATGAATTCATCCGCCCATGATGGGGTTAGAACCGATACTCCTTGAAAGTCTAATGTTATTCTTTCATTTTCATTTAACGATTTTAGCGTTGGTGAAAAGGCTAATAGAGCTTCTTTTCCCGCTTCTCTTGAGGTTAAAATGTCGCCAAATTTTTTTAATTCAATAATCATAATATTATTTGGTTAAAATTTTAATACAGCAAAACAACCGTGGAAAGTTTCGCATTTAGAAATGTTTATATCCTGATCTCCTTTTTTTAGGTACAGCCCCGCATCGCCTGTTCTAAAAGTCAGCTTCACATCGCTCGCCAAAATATTTTGAGCGACTGACTTTAGCCCGTTTCCTCTTCGTTCGGGGAATCTTCCGGATATGATTTCCGTAAAAGCAACTTTTAAAGCTTCTTTATGAGATTCAAGTCCCGGTCGGACATATTTTAAAGTTTTTAATATTCCTCGCCCTCTGTCAGCCAGTACGATTACTCTTTTATTCAAATCATAGGCGAAAAAAATTCCTAAAATGTCGGGCCAATTGCCTAAATTGTGAGCATAAGAATTATCGCCGATTTCACCAACCATGGAGGTTAATAGGGAATGATGTATTCCCAAGTCATCAACTTTTTGCAAATCCCGTTCTAATCTCGTAAGTCTTGCCGTAAAAACATCACTGGTCGGACAATAAAATTCTTTTACAGGCTCGGATGGAGACCGGCTCGCCCATTTCCATCCTACTGCGGGTAAATCATTCAAAAAAACTTTTACATCTTGTTCTTTGTAAAATCTTTTGCCCAAATCACCAGTTCTGAAGGATTTTAAAATTCCTTTATTGTCCCAGCGCCTAAGGGTTTGTATGGAAACACCTAATAATTTGGCAGTTTCCCCTATTGGTAATAACTTATCATTTTCCATATAATCTATACAAATCTATACACATTATAGCAAAATCTATACAAAAAAACAAGGGAAAAGACACGAAAAACTTCTGGCAGGCGCTGTGAAAATACCATCCGCATTCGGAGTAGATATGTTGCTGGATATGCTGATGGGTCACGAAACGGATGACATGCTCCCATTTTCCTCTCAACCCGTCACAAAAAGGTAACCATAATTGCTGCAATCCTAATAGAAGGAGACGATTTTCTATGCTTCGCATGTTCTTCTTTACTCCGTGCCGCCCGAAAGGGAGCGGGTGGCGCGAAATGGGCTTTATGCAAAATCCGGATTTGAAAAGGTACCTTTTTCGGGATGGTTAAAAATATTTTTCAGCCAACTCTGCGTGAGTTTTCTAATGATGAAGAGCTGGAAATAGATTTTTCCGGCGTATTAACATTATCACCCTCATGGGCTGATGAATTCTTAAGCCCACTGCTTAATCCAATTGGATGAGAATTCTTCAAGAGGCTAACAAGCGGCCATTTAAAATTAGACCGTAATAATTTCATTATTACGATTTTTCCAGAAACCGCTCCGCGGCTTGCTTAAAGGCGGCAGGATAATCTTTCACCCACTTTTCTTCGCCGGAATCTTCCAAAAACCTATTTACGTCTTTAAAAATATCTTTAACATCAACAGCTTTAATTCTCCCACCAAGTTTGTCCACCACCTCGCTTTTATCTTTGAATTGCTGTTTTAACCCCGCTTGAATAAAGGCCTTATTCAAATAGCGAAAATTGATTTTCGTCCTTCTATTCAAATACCACATTATATCGTAAAAATCTCTGCCTTTTGTATACACGCGATTAAGAGCTGCGCAAATTTTTCCTGAAAAAAGCGTATCGTCAGTATGTTTTAAAATAGGGAAATTTTCATCAAATTTGGTCACAAAAAATGTTTCAATTTCTTTGTCTGTCACATGCACAGGATTGGTATCAATCTCCAGTTTTACATGCAGTTTTTGGCTTTTTAGCGGACTTAAACCGAAGAAATGCAGAATCTTACTGATGCGAATAAAAGATTTTTGAACCACCGTTTCCTCTTGAACGTGCAGATCAACTTCAAAGTCAGTATGTTTCAAAAAACCTGCGATAATTTCATTTAATTCTGCAAATGAATACTTAGGCATTTTTCTATCCAATGCGAAATCAAGGTCTTCCGAATATCTTTTTAAGTTATAACAAATTCTTAAACATGTTCCGCCAACAAAAGACAATTTTTTGCCATATTTGGATTGATATATCGCTTTTAAAATAAGAACCTGCAGATATTCTCGAATAATATTGAGCAATTGCTGGTCTGTAAAATTTCTGGCTTTTGCTTCACTGATAAGTTTGGTGAGATTTTGCATACAGAGAAAAATTATGAAGTAAAGTTTCCAGTTTTTTAGAATTGAATAATTTTGCGTAGCGGAAAACTTTCTTAAAATTTACTTTGGTTGCGCCCGCTTCAAGACGGGATTCTTCCCAAAATGAATCTGAAGTTTTAAAATCTTTGCCATAAAAATAAAAATAATCAACAAGGGCTTTTTCTTTTTCCGCCATCAGGGTGTTTGAGTCAAATCCAGTAAATGCTTCTCTCTTTATTTTACGATACGAGAAATTACCGACTGGAGTTTTAAAATGGCGGGTGGCCTTGGTTGTAACAAGCGTATGGGTAAAAGTAGCTTCTGGAATAATTCCATAGAAACTTAACGCTTGCTGAAGGCTAAAATAACACGGACAGTAGAGACTGCGTGCAATTTCGGCTTCATGTCCGCTGGCGGAATAATCGGAAAACATAGAAAGCCCCCGTTTTAATGCGATAATGTCATTATTTTTCTTCCATTGGTGCAACTGGAGATTTACGATTGCAGGATTTTCCGGAAAAGCGACAAGCTGCGCCTCCGCTGTGGAAAAAATACCTTTTCCCATCTTTTTACGAAAATCTTTAAGTTTCATCTGATTATAGTTTTTTATAATTATCTGAAACCATTATACCTGCCGGACAGGTCGCTGTCAAATTGAAATAAACATTTGACTGCAAAGCGATGTAGAGTAATATTGTCTCCATATATGCAAATTACTCTGGATAAAATAAGTTCGGTTACAAAAAACGCGAATCTTGCCCACGAAGTTGAGATTTCAAAAAATATAATTGCCGAGGAAGGCGCGGTTATTGCCGTAAAAGTTCTTGAAGATAAAAAAATATACAATCAGCTTGAGCTCGTAACCGGCAGAATGTCTACTTTGAAAAAAGGCGATACTCTAGCGGTCGCGCTGGGCAACAGAAAAGCATTAAAAGGATTTGTCGGAGAAGTGCCTC
>JBBUCQ010000112.1:0-5035 GCA_038057715.1 Patescibacteria group bacterium
TCTTCAAAAAAATCCATATTCTTATATTAAGGTGCCGGATTAAAATATGCAAAGTCCGTTGGAAAGCTATTATAGCGCAATGCGCACATTATTTGTCAATATTGATTTTCTATTGATGTAAGTTAGTATGAAAGCGTGATTTTTAAACATCCACAAGCTTATTCGGCGGTTCAGAGAAAATACCCCAGCACACCTGCCATAGCACTGGGCGAAAAAATTGTTCAAGTTGGCGATTTTTCTACGAGAACTGAATATACATCAGTTATGCAAAATTTATTAAAACAATATCCAAAAGTGAAAGAGACAGATTACGTTTTTACATTTATTTTTAGTAAGAAGCCATATATCGTATAAAAGTGTTTGATTTACCATACTATCAAGATAAACCGAGCGTAACTCTTCAATTGCAGGACAATAAAAAAAGATGGCGCTATTTTAAAGCGCTTATAGATTCCGGAGCGGATTTTTCTATTTTTCCGTCGCGAACGGCTATTATTCTTGGAATTGATTTTAAAAAATTACAGCACATAGAAGTAGAAGCTGCTGATGGACATGTTTTTAAAGCTTATCATACATCAATTTTGGCTAAAGTGGGAAATAAAATTTTCAGAATTAAAATTGGATTCGTAGATAATCCCCAGTTAACGCCTGCTATGGGTAGAGCCGGTTTTTTTGAAACCTTTAAAGTTGAATTTGATGAGCGTAAAAAAGTAGTAAAACTTAGATCTCACAACTAAGGAACCTAATTTTTTTAATAAACAGTTTCAAGATAGCATTTTTCACAATAAATGATTTCCGTTCTTTCCGGCGCGTACGTGGTTTTTAGAGAGGCGTCGCATTTCGCGCATTTACGTTCAAAAAGTTTAAACGGATTTCTAAGCGCGAGCCTTTTGTAAAAACGTGCGTCCGGATGTTCGCGCGGAACAGGGATATTTTGGCTTTTGTAAAAGGAAAGTTCCGGGGGAAGAATTTTAAAATTTCTCTTGCTGGATTCGCAAACGAGAATTTCGTTAATAATTTCATCCGGCACATTTTTAACATTATCCGGGATTTCATAAGTTTGAGAATTTTCTGCAATTTCAGGATCTTTCCACTTGAATCCGGCTGAAAGCGCTTCTTCTTTTTTCAAAGGGAAAAAATAATTTGACGCTGATTCGTTATATGGAAATGGGGAAAGGGATTTTGGGAAGAATCTCCCCCACTCTCCCGTTTTTTTCATATGAGCAATGATTTTTTCTTTTAGTGCGAGAAAATCTTCGCGCGAATATTGTTTATTTAGAATGCAGTATTCATTGTGTTTCGCGCCGATGCACCCGAAAAGATTTTTTGAAAAATTGGATGCCATGCAGTAATCAATGTCTGAACATTCAATCGTCCACCATGAATTCCATGCGCGGTAAGCCTCGCCCGATAGATTATTAAAACTTAAAACGGATCCGTGACCTACATAATCGGAATTAAAACAGTCCTTCGCTTTAAAAATGGTTATACATTCTCTACAATCTTCATTCCCCGTGCCTTCAAAACAATTTTGGCAGTTTTTCGAATTGGAAATTATGTCGCCTGTGCAATTTTCACAATTCAAAATGTTTGCGTATTTTACTGCGCGCTTTGCGCGAAGTTTTAAAAAATATTCCCAAAGTTTTTGTTGAGTTGAAAAATTACCGTCCAAAAATTGAGGTTTTAATTTTTCAAATTCTTCTTTTGAATAAGCCTTATTCTCTATGTAATAGGATTTATTACGCAGATTAAAAGATAGAATGCAGTTGTTGCAGCCGATTAAATCTTCACAGAAACCGCAGTCGTAACAATCTTTGCAATTAAAAATAAAGCGGCTGGAGTAGCAATGTTCGCTGTATGCGGAAAAATAACAAAGCTCGCAACGGTAAGTCCAATCACAGTCGACACAATTTCGGCAGTACATTGGGAGCGATCCGTACATTGAGTCTTCATTTCTGTCTCCGCCGAAAATCAAATAGCAGTTTTTATTGCCGATGCACATATTGCAATAATCACTATTTGTTGAGTTTACGTTTGTTAAAGCCATATGAGGAATACTTGATTTTAATTCTGCAAATTGTTCAAAAAAAGGGCGTGAAAAGTCAAAATCACGGCCGTATTTAAGCGGATCATATTTATCGGAAAACCAAGCCTTGGCTGAATAAACAGGAAAAGGAGCATCAGAAGGATACATTGAAATAATACTTTCGCCGGTTGCATCGCATTTCCTGCGATATAAAAACCTGTCATTTCTGAAATTCAAGCGTTGTTGATGCTGATGAGGGAAGCAAATAGGCAACGGCTCAAAACCAAAGCGTTTGTATGCAGAAACATCTTCTTTTGAAAGTTCGAAAGCGTGATTTCCAACTTCGCAAATCATACTTTTAAATTTTTCTTCAGTCTTTCGGAAACCGGCCCGACTTCAGCTTTAAATTCTTGTCCTGTAATTAATTCATACGCTTCAATATACCTCCGTGCTGTTTCAACTCGTATTTCATCAGGAATCGCCGGCACTTCCCCTTCTCCGCGGAAACCCTTATCAGCAAGCCATTCTCGCAAATATTCTTTGTCTATTTTTTTCTGTTCTTCTCCGGCTTTTAAACGCGCTTCATATTCATTGGCAAACCAAAAACGCGAAGAATCCGGTGTGTGAATCTCATCAATTAAGATAATTTCGCCTGACGGCGAAATGCCAAGTTCATATTTCGTATCAACCAAAATAATCCCTTGCTTTGCGCAGATTTCTACACCGCGCTGATACAATCGTAAAACCGCCTGCGACAAAAAATCCCATTCATCCTTTTTCAAAATTCCGCGCTGTAAAATTTCTTCTCCGCTCACCGACTCATCGTGCCCTCCGTGTTCAGCCTTTGTAGAAGGCGTAATAATGGGCTTAGGCAAACGCTGATTTTTCCGCAGTCCTTCCGGCAAAACATTTCCGCAAAAATTCCGCACGCCTTTTTCGTAGTGATACCAAGCGGAAGTGCTCGTAACACCGGTTATATATCCGCGCACAACCATTTCAACCATCAGCGGTTTGCATTCTTTCGCAATAACAACATTCGGATCCGGATATTCAATAACGTGATTCCCGATAATATCGGAAGTATTTTTAAACCAAAATTCGCTGATTTGATTCAAAACCTGCCCTTTAAAAGGAATTGTCGTGATAACGCGGTCAAAAGCGGACAACCGGTCAGTCACAATAATCACGCGCTTGCCGTCTTTTGTGTAATTATCGCGCACTTTTCCCTCATATTTTTTCCCCAGATCCGGGAAATCCGTGGCGTTTAGGGTATATGGAATCTGTTTGGCGATAAGATTAGTAGGTATCATATGAGCCAAATATACAGTAGGCCTACCCAATGATGCCAGATTAGATTGCATTATTTTGACGCCGGATGGTGCCAAAAGCCTTTACTTCTTATTTAGTTATGGTATAATATATCTGTACACGTAAAATAAAAATTAACCAAAACAAATATGCAAATACAAAAAATCTCGGCGCTCAATCCATTCGTAATATTCTGGCTCGGCGTACTCACAGGCGCGCTTCTTGTCGGACTTTTGTTTTTATACAAGGTCACGGGCGGCGATCTTCAGACCAGCGTTTTAAAGACACCCGCCAAACAGCAATATAAATCGGCGACGGTCCAAACAAAAACTCCTATTGGTCTTAAAAATGCAGGTGATCCAAACCCATGGCTTGGGAAATAATTTTTATTTTTTAATTTTTATATATATGTGTTTAGAAAGTCTTAAGAAAAATCCGTATTATCTTTTCTGGCTTGGAGTTCTCATAGGAGCTCTTGTAACAGGATTGCTTTTCTCATATAAAATTTATTGGACGCAGAGCGAAACTTCTATTTTCAAGAGCGGGTCAACGTATAAAATTCAACAGCAAAAACAAAAAGAAAGTATTGTAAAACCTAAAAAGCAGTCTGCTCCGAAAGGAACAAAAAATGCAGGTGATCCGAATCCTTGGAACGCTAAAAAAGGAGGAACGAATGCCGGTGATCCTAACCCGTGGTAAGCCCCTCTACGTCGTAAGCATCGCCTTCGGGAATAAGCTGTCGGAATATATGCTTCCAAGCATTAATTCCTTTCCATCTTAAGGCAACAAGAGCTTTGTCGGCGTTGCTGTAATTTCCAGGATGAAGTTTTATGTCAGCCCGTTGTTTTTGGAAAAATTCTATTTCAGCGCGTATGTCTTTTAATTCTATATTCTTAGGCATCGGCAAATTTGTTTCTAGACGCGGATCTAAGCTTGCTTCAATAAGAAGTCCTGCGTGAGCCAATTCTTTCAAGTAATCTTGTTCGCTTGAAGGATCAATATTCTGTCCCAGATTTACTCTTCTTTCATCCAGAGCATTACACATACTTATCCATTGCGCTTGCAGGCGCGTACCCAGTTGAGTGGATTCTTTATTTCCTTCAAGCTGTTCAAATCTGCCACTGCTTGTTTTTGCAAGAGTTAGAAGGGCGAATGTCCATCCGCGATTTAATGCATTGAGTGTTTTATATAGTTCATCGTCCGATGGAGGGATTTCTTCTCCGGCATCTTTTTTTATCTTTTTGTCTTCTATCACCCTCTCTATTTCTGCAACACCTTGCGTGTATTCGTCTATCGCGCGTTCCAACATTCCTGTATGCCATGTTTTTGCATCGGAAGGATTGTGTTTGATCGCGAATGCTGTTTGTATATCTCCTCTCAATTTATGCAGGCGGGAAACAATCTCCATTAAATTCATATTTGTGCATGTTCGTATACCACTTTCAATTGTTGAGTCGGCATTTTCGCTCAAACCGCGCAGATATTGTATTCTTGCCATCATATCAAATAAATAACCGTATGCTTGAGGATCTCTCACAAGACCGGGATTATTTTCGTAATCGGTTTTTATCAACGAAAATTGTTTTTCTAATATACCAAGCTCAGAAAGATCGTCTCCTCTTACTTGTTGCATAAATAAAGCTTCATCATCCACGCCTTTTATTTTATTTTTTAACGCCAAAAACATTTTTTGTAAGACAG
>JBBUCQ010000113.1:0-1088 GCA_038057715.1 Patescibacteria group bacterium
TGAACAAAAATCCCTTTTGCCCCGGACGGTTTCGCCGCGGCGATCGCTTTTAAAAATGCTTTTAAATTCTCTTCCAAATGCGCAGGGTCAAAAAAAACTTTTCCGAAAATATTATGCAAATTCGCAAGCTTATCCAATTTAAACTCAACTTTACCTTTTATAATCTCCCCAATCGTCTTTTCAATGTCGGTAGTTACCGTTCCGGCTTTCGGATTCGGCATCAAACCTTTTTGTCCGAGCGTTTTCGCAATTTTACCAAGCCCTTTCATCACTTCCGGAATCGCAACAGCAACATCAAAATCCATCCAACCCTTAACGATTTTTTCAATTAGATCTTCCAGGCCCGCTTCAATCGCCCCCGCCGCTTTCGCGGTTTTTACCAATGCCTCCGGCACAAACGCAATAACGCGCACCTTCTTTCCGGTGCCGTTCGGCATAACAACAGTGCCGCGAATAAGCTGATCGGCTTGCTTTGGATCGAGCCCGAGTTTCATATGAACTTCCGCTGAAGCATCAAATTTCACAGTTGAAGTTTTTTTCATAAGCACGATCGCCTCACCGATTTCATATAACGGCTTTTCAACAAGTTTTTTCGCCTCTTTGTATTTTTTCCCATGTTTTTTCATAATAGCGTGAGCGCAGCGAGCGCCTATTAAAAGATACTAAGATTCAACGTCAACGCCCATTGAACGCGCAGAACCGGCAACAATTTTCATCGCGGCCTCAATATCATTGGCATTCAAATCCGGCATTTTTGTTTCAGCTATCTTTTTAAGTTGTTCTTTGGTCAGCTTGCCGACTTTTTCCTTATTAGGAACTCCGGAACCCTTTTGAATCCCAAGCGCTTTAATAATCAAAAACGAAACGGGCGGCGTTTTTGTAATAAAAGAAAAAGATCTATCATCAAAAATGGAAATTTCAACAGGCACGATCGTATCCCCCATTTTCGCGGTTCTATCATTAAACTTCTTGCAGAAATCCTGAATTTGCACGCCGTGCTGACCCAGCGCAGGACCGATCGGCGGAGCGGGATTTGCTTTGCCCGCAGGGATTTGGAGCTTAACTACTGTAAGGAGTTTCTTGGCCAT
>JBBUCQ010000113.1:1188-2843 GCA_038057715.1 Patescibacteria group bacterium
TAATATTTCTATCAATTTCTTCACTTGCGGATGATACACCTTAACATAGGCGAATGAATACAAGTTCTTTCCTATCTTAACCGTAAGGAAAGCTTCATCCGGCTTTTTGGCGTGATTTACATAGAATGACCGGTCGCCATAAGCATTTGTTTCATTTAGCGTTAAATCTATATATGTTTTCGTCTTATTTTGCAAGAGAATATATAACTGAAGGGCACGGATCTCATCTTTAAGCGCTATTTCAGTGATGGAAACCAAAGGCGAATCATTGGAAAAAACCTGATACATATTAACGGATTCCACCGGATTTTTCGTAATATCCAAAAGTTGGAACACCCTTCCGCTGAATTGCTGTTCTTTCAGATCGCCTATAAAACCGGCATCCTTAATAAGTTTTTCATTAATCAATGATTTTGGCTGTGGAATGATTTCACTGGAAATGGGAACAGTTTCAGGTGCAGGCGCAACAGACTCCCTCTCTATTTTCACGTTTTCGGGCGCGGCTGAAGGTTCTGATTCACTAGTCGTATAATCCGTATCTTGTGCAGGAATACTTTCTTCTCTCAAAATGCTGGTCTGCTCTTCTTTCCCAAAATAATCGCGCAACACCAAATCAACAGTCACTGTAATGACCGAAACAGCGAGAATGATAGTAAAAATCGTGAACTTATTCATCAGCGTGAGCGAGCGAAGCGAGCGAAACGCTATTCTGCTTCACGAGTTAAAAAATATTTAGCGTATGGGAAATCGTTACTGTTTTTTTCTTACCTGTGTAAAATCCAATTCCACCGGAGTTTCACGTCCGAAAATCGTAATCATAACTCTAACTTTGCCCTTTTCTTCATCAACAGCATTGACCAATCCATCATAATTAACGAATGGACCGTCCAAAACGGTAACATTATCGCCAACTTGGAAATCAATCTTGAATTTCGGCTCTTCGGCGCCCATGCGCGTTTTTACGACTTTCCACTCTTCGGCGGAAACCGGAACCGGAATTGTTCCACTGCCAACAAAGCCCGTTACGTTCGGCGTATTTCTAACCACATACCATGAATCATCCGTAACCAACATATCCACAAGAACATAACCCGGGAAAAGTTTCTTTTTTTCTTCTTTCGGCTGACCTTTTTTAATTACAATCTGGCTTTCTTTCGGAACAACAACATCAAAAATATAATCCTGCATTCCGGTTGATTCTATACGCTGTAAAAGCGCTTCTCTGACAGCGTCTTCATAGCCGGAATAAGTATGAACAACGTACCAATGCCTACCTGTACCGGGAGCTTGTTTTGCCATCAGTGCGAGCGCAGCGAGCACTTTTTATAAAATTTGATTTAGAACCCGACTGCGAAATTAAAGAATATTTAGCGTGTGGCTATTGCGCTGCTAAAGTTAATAAATACGCGTAGCCCTTATTGAAAACAAAATCTATGCCCGCGATAGCGGCGGCGGCCACCAAAACAAAACTCACCACAAGCACGCAAATATTTATTGCGCGGTTCTTTGTCGGCCATGTCACCTTACCAAGTTCGTGCCAACTATCTACAAAATATTGCTTTAAAGCTTCCATAATTTGTTAAGATTATACCTTAAAAATCCCCAACCGAAGTTAAACTACATTAAGTTAGCCTTTCGCGCAAGAGATTTTTTTG
>JBBUCQ010000113.1:2943-4800 GCA_038057715.1 Patescibacteria group bacterium
TCATGAACAGCGGAGACGAAGAGGTTTTCAAAAAACAAGTTACAAGCATTATGTATGGAATAATCGGACTTTTTTTGATAATGCTCGCTGGAGATATAGCAAGCATTTTTGAAGTTGACCGCGGAGGATTTTTAAAAGATCCGAACGTAGCTGTCCAAAAAAGCAAACTTTTTAGCCGCACGGTTGAAATCGTAATTACTTTCATTAAATATATAATCGGCGGAGTGGCTGTGCTTTTTACCGCGAGAAACGGCTTGCGTCTTGTGCTTCTCGGCGGAAACGAAGAAGAAGCCGGAAAAGACAAGAAAAATCTTTATTATTCGGTCATCGGCTTAATCGTAATGTTAATGGCGAATACAATCGTTAATAAAGTGTTCTTTAAAATTGATACGAGCCAATATCCGGGAATTGAGCCTGTACGACCCGGCGTTGATCCGGCGGCATTTGCAAAAGAAGTCGCAGGCATGACGAATATAGTAGCGGCAATAATGGGTCCGATTGCACTTTTGTCTTTAGTAGCAGGCGGACTTATGTATATTTTAGCGGGAGGAGAAGATGAAAAAATAAATAAAGCGAAAAAAATAATAACATGGTCTTTGATCGGAATTATTATAATTTATGGAGCGTTTGCGATCGTAAGTACTTTTGTGGCAAGAAAGTTTGAGGGACTGTAGGAAAATCCAAAGCACGAAATCTTAAACAAATTCAAATGACAAAAATTCAAAAATCCAATCCTCAACCCTCAACTCTCAACCCCACATTAGGCAGATTAGCGCTGTCACTTGCGATTTTTATTGTGACGGCGAGTCTTGCTCTCGGAATTAATGCCGTTGTTTTTGCGGAAACTCCAATGGGAGTTTTAAGCGATATTATTGAGGGCGCAGACAAAAGCTCCGGTGGAAGTGGTCTCACTAATCTTGCCGGACGAGTTCATAAACAATCCAGCGTTGAGCCCGGCGCCGATTTAATAACATCAACGATTTTTTATGTAATTGATTTTGTAAAATACCTGCTCGGCGGCGTCGCTGTTCTTTACTTTATGTTCGCGGGATTTAAACTTGTAACTTCCGAAGCAAAAGTTGACGAAGAATCGGAGAAACAAAAGCAAAACATGAAATATATAATTTACGGTTTGATTTTAGTGATTATTGCGGATGAACTTGTGACAAAAGTATTTTTCGGAGAATACGGAGAATGTCTCGCGAGCGCTTCAAATGCGAAAGAATGCGCAAAAGGCGGCGGAACTTTGATTAAAGGCATCTATAGTTTTGTGTTCGCAGTAATGGCGACGCTTGCAGTATTTGTATTGGTGCTTTCCGGATTCCGGCTGGCAACTTCAGCGGGCGAAGAAGAAACAATAAACAAACAGAAAAAAGGTATAGCGATGGCAATTCTCGGCATTCTTATTTCCGGAATTGCCGAATTTGCAATAAAAGGGGTCATATTCCCCGAAGGCGGGCAAAAAGGATTGGACATTGCAAAAGCCCAAGGATTGGTCATAAATTTCACAAATTTCATATCGGCTTTCATAGGCATCGCGGCATTCGCAATGCTTTTTTACGGAGGGTATTTGTATGTTATTTCAGCGGGCAACGATGAACAAACAGGTAAAGCGAAAAAAATAATTTTGGGCGCAATAATCGGAATAGTTATAGCGCTTGCCGCGTACGGGATTGTTGCGACCGTTACAAATTTTGATAAGGGATGGGATGTGAAAGTGCCGGGATTGTAAAAATAGCCGATGAAGCCGACGAAAGGCATTTGCGCCTTCATCCCCTCGCCTTCTGATATTTGAGATCTATACTATGCGCAATGATATGGTGTTCCTTGCATAACGGCGCAAGAAAATGAGGATCG
>JBBUCQ010000114.1:0-2078 GCA_038057715.1 Patescibacteria group bacterium
CGCAGTTTGCTTTGCACGCATCTCCGTAGTTATCCGCCGTTGTATTAACTTGGTCAGGATTTGCTCTCCATCTGCAATTATCTTCGTAGTTTACTTTCCCGTCTTCGTCGTCATCCGGATATTGGTCAGTATATTCAAATGTTATCGGAACTTCTTTAAAATATGTTTCGCCTTGTTCATCGTTAAGTTCTTCCAGCCCGATAACTAGCGCGCTGAAATGATACCATTGCCAATCTATCTTACTACCCACGCCTGTTACTAAATGGATTTTCCTATTGCCGGCTGTTACAACTTTCACCATCTGACCAGGCAAAAATTCCCCTCCAATCGGAGCGTTTGTTATTCCCTGCCAATCCGGTTCGCCGATTTGCGGATTTTCCAATGTGTATGTGCCGTCATCGTTTCTCTGCAGATGAAGATATTCGTCGGTTTGAGGATCATGTCTAAAAAAATAATAACCGCCTTTGCCATTTTGCATTCCTGCTCCGGCGGCCAGCAACAACGTATCGGTTTCAGGTGCCATTACAGCTCCGTCTTCCACATGATTTAACAGCCCCGCTTCATACGGATCCTTTCCCTCTTTTTCCCATGCGTCGTTAATGGATTGCTGGATGGCGTCGTAATAGTTGGTGGCGTTGATGTTTACATCGGTTGTAGCATCTACAAAAGGAAGTCCATCGGTAAAATCTGGTGGGTTATTTTCCCATGTCTTAACATAGAATGGTCCAAACCCCACCACTTTTATATGATTCGGTTTTTGACTCACGTGAATTGTATCTATACCACTTGTCCAACCATTACCCCACTCACCACCAAAATCTATTAATTTATTACCATCCCACTTTAACTCCCCATCTTTATAAATTGTACCATCTCCGCAATCTTTTATTTTGGCGGCTCTTCCATCGCCTCTGTCAACTTCAATGAATCCGCATTGCTGGTTCGGCATTGCAATTGGTTTCCCTAAACTTCGTATAACAATTCCATCGTTAAGATCATCCAAAACTTCCAGTTCTTCCGTAGCCGGAACTATTGAACAATCATCAGCTACTCCACTAAAAATCAATCTGGCTCTTTCCGCTTTGACGCCTTGTCCTATAGATATAGGCGCCGCTCCAACCGGAGGATCAAAACCGCATTCTTCAAGCATCATTTCACTAATTTCAGGCCCGAATTCTCCGACCGGAATCGGTTGGGCATTTGTGTTTTCCGGAACCGCAGAAATTATTGCCGCTGCTACGCCTGCTGAAATTGCTGTAAGCGATTTTCCTCTATTTTTAGGCTTGGCTATTTCAAAGTTATCAATTTTATTCTTTTGATGTTCCATAATAGAAGTTATTATAGATACCCATGTCAAAAAGTCAAGCTTTTTTGAGCTTGAGAAAGCCAAAACTTCAGATTGTGCGACGATTTATTTCTTCTTCGTTTCCGGATGTCCGAATATAGGCAAGTCCTCTGTCGGACTATTGTATATTATATTCGCTATTCCGTTCGGTTTTAATTCATGAACATTGTCTTTGGGGAAATTGGTTTCGCAGATTTTTTCCCATATAGGAAGAGGATAGGGAAATGGTGCCTCTTTATATATCTTTTTATTGGGTATTAAATATTGTGATAGTTTAACGCTTCCTACCCAACACAACTGATCTGTCTTCCCTTCCGCAGTATTTGCTTCCGCGCTCGCATACCTCAAGAAATTCAAATCATAGAGTCTTGCCTTCGCTATATTTTGCTCTGAATTGTCGCCAAGCACTGTTCCGTCGCCAAGCATAGGCGGATCTAAAAACGAACCGCCGTATGTGTTGTTGGCATATACCAATCCAACAATCGCGAGCTGATGACGCAGCACGCTTGCGATTGTTGAAGAATCAAAAATCGGCAACCCCTCATCATCAATCAAAATATTTCCGTCCTTTTCCGCGCAATCATCTTCTTTCCCGTATGAAAACAAAGTTCCGTCCATCACTATATTAGATTCAATGTCTGTAACGCGAGAGCAAATATAAACATTTCCGCCTTTGCGATTTCCTGTCATGGATAAGTCTGCGAGAGCCACAATGCCGAGACGGCTTTGCGGA
>JBBUCQ010000115.1:0-8912 GCA_038057715.1 Patescibacteria group bacterium
CTTCTTAAAAGAATCGCCTAAAGGCGAGGGGTTTGCTCCCAAAGATTGATACTAACTGATGTGCCATTTTCTGATAGTGCCATATTTATATTTAGATTAAAAAATAAAAGCAGTTTTACTTTTAGCTTATAAAGCCCGTTGGAAAGTATCAATATCTTGATATCCCTCTTGGTGTAATGCTATTTCGGCAACTCTTAAAGCACCGTGCTTTTCAACAGCTTTTGTTAATACATCATACCCAACCGCATATCCGGGGGCGTACATGCTTCCAAGAATCGGATGCCTTGACCATGCCGCTAATTTACGAACATACAAAGGTGACTGTACGCAATCTTTCGCAAAATATTCCTTAACTTCATCCGGAGATTTACCATCGCGTTGCATCAAAATTGGTCCATTGTGTTTACCGGCATCCACTAATCTATCAAGTGCAAATTCCACTGCATGTTCGCGTCCCAAAGCGTCAATAACCGCTTGTTGAGTTCCTCCAAATGCCATTTCCAAAGCTTTTTGAGCCCAGCCTTCACGGGCTGTACATTCCGCAGTACACATGGTATGACCAACTGCTTCAAAACCCAACCTACCTGAACGCCATCCGAGATCCGATACAACAGAATCAATATAATGCCCCGGTTTCATTTCGTGAGCACTAAGATGATAAAGTGCCGGACGCGTTATAGGATGACCGGCGTTAAATTCAACCAAATCTCTAAAAGCAGGTTTTCCATCCGGAGTTAATCCGCCCAAATAACAACTGGAACCGCTAACGTGACTATCGGGTTTATCAAAAGCTTTGAAATTTAAACCATCAAATTTTACATCTTCCAAATGTTCGCCGGCATGGCCCGTAAATTGAAATTTTAATTTTTCAAAAATATTCTTGCGAACCTGCTCCATTAATTCTCCGGTTACTCTTGCTACTTCTGATTCAAATTCTGCAGGGGAAACAATACCTACTTGCTGTGCATATGCGGCGGCTGTCTCTTGTAAATTTCGACCATTTGTTACTTCAAGCCCAACCCCAGCAAGAGCGACCCGAAGACTCTCACGTAATTCAACGGTATCAAGTAATTCAGGTTCCCTATGAATCGCAGCTCTGTAACGTTCTTCAAAAGAAGGTGCTGTGATTCGGTTGTCGGCTTTTGATGCGGCAAGACGCGCCATGACATCAAAACATCCTCCCATATTTTCTACAAAACGCCTGCGTAACGGTGGTGTGTCTCGTCCTAATGTTGCGGGTAAAAGTTCGGGAATATCCAATAAATTATATCGCCCCACAATGTCTCTAATTAATTCTGCTCGTACCTCTGCAGATAATTTTCGATCGTCCGGTTTTTCATTATCGTGTCTTAAAGCTACAACTTGAGAATCACTATAAGCCGGCGGAAGCTGTACTTCGGTTTTAGGATCGGGGTATGCATCTGCAATAAAACGGGCTTGCGCACCGGGAATCCCCACATCACCGCCCCATAAAGTATCAACAAGAATTAAATCGTTCGCATATTCTGTTTCAAAACCTTTTTCCAAAGGTCGTGGCTGAAATTTTTCCATATATATTTAATTTAGATTAAAAGATAAAAAGGGCTTTATTGTACATAAAAACAAAATATATCTTCCAGCTAAATCACTTGACGTTCTCCTGGAAATCTTGGCTCATCTAACTTATACTGACCGTGCCTTTTAAATTTATGCCCACCCCCCTAGAAAATTGGGTTTCACGCATCGCCGCTTTAACTCAACCCAAAGATATTTTTTGGTGTGATGGTTCAGAAGACGAAGCGCGAAAACTGGTTGAAATAGGTCTACATGGGGAGTTTCATGAATTAAATCAGAAAAATTGGCCTAACGCATATCTGCATAGAAGCAATCCGAATGACGTTGCGCGCACGGAAGCTCTAACTTTTATTTGTCATTCAAATAAAAATACAACGGGCCCAAATAATAATTGGATGGATCCCGAAGAAGCGAAACAACGCATGACGGAGTTGTCGCGCGGATGCATGAAAGGAAAAACAATGTATGTAATTCCTTTTGTAATGGGGCGGATTGATTCGCCTTTGGCAAAATTTTGCGTGCAAGTCACCGATTCAAGCTATGTTGCCGCAAGCATGAGAATAATGACACGCATCGGCACGGACGTTTTAAAACGCATAGGCGAAAAAGCTGATTTTATAAAAGGAATTCATTCAGTTGCGGATTCAAATCCCACTCGACGTTTCATTATGCATTTTCCCGAAGAAAATTTAGTATGGAGCATCGGAAGCGGATACGGCGGAAATGCGTTACTCGGCAAAAAATGCATTGCCCTGCGCCTCGCTTCATGGATTGGTTTTAACGAAGGATGGCTTGCGGAACACATGATTATTATAGGAGTGGAAGACCCGCAGGGCGCGATAACTTATATGGTAGCGGCTTTCCCAAGCGCTTGCGGAAAAACAAATCTGGCAATGCTACGTTCAAGTTTGCCCGGCTATAAAGTTTGGACGGTTGGAGATGATATCGCGTGGTTGCATATAGGCGAAGACGGCTGTCTTTATGCGATGAATCCCGAAGCGGGCTTTTTTGGAGTGGCTCCGGGAACTTCGGAAAAAACAAATCCAACGATGATAGAAACTTTAAAAACCGGAACATTTTTCCCGACTATTTTTACAAACACGGCGCTTGATATTGATACAAATGAACCATGGTGGGAAGGATTAACAAGCGCTCCTCCGAAAAATCTGGTGGATTGGCAAGGAAATAAATTTACAGGAGATGGAAAACCCGCCGCGCATCCGAATTCGCGCTTTACAGTCGCAATATCGGAGTGCCCGACTTTATCGCCCGAATACAATAATCCGAATGGTGTAAAAATTTCCGCGATTATTTTTGGAGGAAGACGTTCAACCGAAATCCCGCTTGTATACGAAAGTTTTAATTGGGATCACGGCGTAGAACTCGGCGCGAATATGCAATCCGAAACAACAGCCGCCGCTGAACATCAAATAGGCGTTCTGCGAAAAGACCCGATGGCAATGCTTCCTTTCTGCGGTTATAACATGGATGATTATTTCAATCATTGGCGAAAAATCGGCAAACGCCTAAAATTTCCGCCAAAAATATTTTTTGTTAATTGGTTCAGAAAAGATGAAAACGGAAAATTCCTATGGCCGGGTTTCGGCGAAAATATCAGGGTTTTAAAATGGATGATTGAACGGACTCAAAATAAAGTTACTGCGCAAGAAACAAAGATCGGTCTAATGCCGCATTTAAAAGATTTGGATTTAAACGGGCTAAATCTGCCGGCAGGAAATCTGGAAAAATTATTCAATATCTCCGCATAATATTATTGTATAATTCTCTGCACGTGCAGACTTTTAGGGCTATTTAACGGCTTACATAAAACATTTTACTTTTTGCTGTTGCTGATCCTTTGATTATATGTCAATACCCGCATTTTCGCCTTTTGAGAGCGAACGATTCTCTATATTATATGCATATGAGAAATTCACCACGTTCAGGCTTAATCGTTGCTGCCGCAACTGTAGCTCTTACAGGAGTTGGCTGTGATTCTATCAAACAACATAAACGTGTAACATATACGGATTCATACGGAAGTGACATTGATGTATGTATGGATGAGTACGGAAATATTATTCCCGATGATGAATGTCCACCATCAGAGACTCCAGAATTGAAAACCTTGCGCGCACAAACCGCGGCGCAAGCAGAACAAATAGGAGTACTCCGTATGCAACTTGAAGCAACGGAAGCAACTTGCGGAGACACTAAAGAAGTGGAAGAAGGTGGATGGAAAGATGACGGCCTCAGCTACAGTGGCAGTATCGGCTTCGATCAGTTGCAATAAAAAAAATCTGGGTGCGCGCAGTATATTGGTGTGTGTCTTTATAGGGCGCGAACTTTGCCGTTTGTCTAAGCGGGCAACAAAGACCGACGAAAAAGGCGGAAGGCATGTTGATGTGTTTTTTTGCAGACAATTTAAAAAACTCTTTAATCTTCATCTGTCCTCAATGTCTCTACAGACGCACTAAAGTTAGTCTCTATTCGCTGTACCGGCCATTGTCGGCAAAAAAATACTCAATATGCCGCCTCCGCCCGCAACAAAAAAATGGAGTCCCCTTTCGGAAACCCCATTTTAAAAATCTTATTTTTTACAACTGTGCAGGTCGTGTTCCGCGTTCTTTGACGAAACAATCTCTGCAAAGAACCGGACGATCATTGCGAGGAACAAAAGGAACTTCTGTTTCCTGTGCACATTGCGCGCAAGTTACTTTCGTAAATTGGCGGTTTGATCGGCGTTCTTGCTTTTTCTTGTCTCTGCAAACTCCGCATCGTTTTGGTGCTGAAAAACCCTTATCAGCGTAAAAAGCTTGTTCTGCCGCGGAAAAAACGAAGTCTGCTCCGCAATCAGCACAAGTTAGGTTTTGATCTTGAAAATCTGCCATAGTAATAGTGAATTAAAATATAAATATAGTTTCCGTGTTCTTAACTGGACACCGTTTTAATCCACTGATCGACCTAGGCAAATGAATATTTTTGGGTTTCCTGTAAGACCGGTTATAGCTTAAGTCTATTGAATAATTGCGCAAAAGTCAATATGATTTAAACATGCTAAAAACCAACGAAAAACAACTGGTTATAATGGCTTTACAAGGTAAGGTCGCGTATCCCGATGAATTTCTGCCTTTTGAGGTCGGCCACGATGGAATTGCCCGAGCTCTGCCGGGAACCGGCTCCATTACATACAATGTCAGAGTCGGAGATCCGGCTTTCGGCTGGGCTTCGGACCACACTGAACCCGGAGTTTCGACAACCTGCACTTCCGATGAAAAGCCATACACCAAAGGCTATAATTTTCTATCTTGTTGCGGGAATGAAGTGCGCGTGATAAGCGGCGATGCGAAAAATGCAAAAGGAACTGTAATCGGCACGCATGGCGGAGTTGAACATGTCATGCTGGATTTTCCGCAAAAAGTTCTGGAACAACTTACGCTTGAAGATAAATTTTTAATAAAATCAGTCGGGCAAGGATTACGTCTTTTGGATTATCCGGAAATTCTTTGTTACAACCTCTCCCCCGCTTTACTTAAAAAAATGAACGTACGCGAAAAAAAGGGCGGGCTTGAAATCGGCGTTACGCATATTTTGCCTTCGGAAATTATGGGATCTGGAATCGGATCGCTTTCCGCAACCCGCGGAGATTACGACATTTCAACTCAAGACCCGGCGTCAATTAAAAAATATCGCTTGGGCGATTTAAGACTCGGCGACATCATTGCGATTTTGGATGCCGACAATTCTTTCGGCAGATGTTTTAAGCGCGGCGCTGTTTCTATTTGCATTGTAATTCATTCAAATTCTTACGCGGCGGGCCACGGCCCGGGAGTTATGACTCTTATGACATGCGCAAAAGCGAAGATCAAGCCTTTTATTGATAAGCATGCGAATATTGCGGAGATTTTGAAAATCGGAAGATATGGAAAATAAAACCTGAAAATAGTTGTTTTTAGGCTTTATCAAAGTATAATTAACGTCCAATGGAAGATAATCAAAACCACTTTAGACCTAACGAACAAGAAATATTGGATACCCTACCACCCCCAACAAACGGGGAAACAATTTGTAGATTTCAAAACGATGTACGGTGGGATGTTAATGCCGTTTTATGTTACCGCTATGTGCATTATCAAGAACCGCCATTTGAGCCATTGGCTGAAAATTTTATTGACCACTTAAAAATCTGTCATTACTGCCAAACATTTTTATCTCTTCCCCCGGCTGAAGCGCGCGAAGCTCAACAGCAAAAAGAAAATATACTAAAAGTATTGCGATCTCCGGAAGGTTTGATACTCATGTATAAAAAGATAGAAAAACGACAAGGTGCGGCTAAATCTCAAGAAGAAATAACTGAAAGACGCGCGCCCCTAGCCGTTTACCGTATGCTTGATGCAATCGCTTCCAATGATATACCCGAATTTTTACTGGCAATGATGCGTTTAAAAGTGGCGCAATTTTTAGAAAAAATATTTTTTGGTCAAGATCAACATAAAAAAGATGACGTTTATGCGCCTTGCCCTAAACCCGAATATCCGTACGAAACGGCCGACAGAATAGATTTGATTTATAAAACGCTTAATAATGGCACTATGAAAGCGCCCGATTCTTTATTGGATTATTTTGAACATGCTATTACGTGTGAAACATGCCAAGTATCTTTATCTATTCCCAATGACAAGCAGGATGAATTGGTAATCACATCATGGGTTTCAAAAATCAGAACCGGTGAGCTTGCCAGAGTAATAGCCGAAAAAGAAATGTTAAAAGGATATGCGAGGTCTCCGTCTGAATCGGAACATGTAGAAGAAATATTTAGAGAAGCGCTAAGACAAGCTACTAATATAGAAAAATCACACTAATTACCATCTCCCTCCAGCCCCCCCTCCACCCGAAATTCCTCCTCCGAATCCGCCGAACCCGCCTCCACCTAATCCTCCCCTTCCTCCGCCAAACCAAAATCCTCCACCTGAATGCCAAAAATCAGTGGGCTTACCTTCCTTCAAACGCTTTTGATAATTTCTTGAAACAATGGAATCAAATAAAAGTCCGAGTAAGCCTAAAACGCCTCCGGAAACCAAAATCCAAAATCCCGCCCAA
This sequence comes from Patescibacteria group bacterium, assembly GCA_038057715.1. GTDB lineage: Bacteria > Patescibacteriota > Gracilibacteria > UBA1369 > UM-FILTER-53-11 > JBBUCQ01. The sequence goes on from JBBUCQ010000115.1 coordinate 6,655, forward strand.
AAAATAAGTCCCAAAATAACTCCGCCTGCCCCGCCCAAAACTCCGCCCAACCACCAAGATTTTGAACGCGCCAAAAAACTGGCGATATAACTTATTAACATAAATCCAACCCAAATCAAAAATATCGGATCAATATTTAATCCGCCGGCTTTTTTCGTACCTGCCGGATCCGCTTTATATTCGCCTTTTGTAGCGCTGATAATAGCTAAAACCCCGTTTTTTACACCGTTAAAATAATCAGCCGTTTTAAATTTCGGATAAATTTCTTTACGCAAAATAGTGCCGGTTAAACTGTCCGGCAAAGCTCCTTCCAAACCTTTTCCAACATTTATAAAAATCTCGCCCTTTTCCGGAAACGGCAATCCTTCGCTTGGACCGATTAAAACCAAAACGCCATTATTTTTATTTCCTTTCCCAACCCCCCATTTCATAAAAAGCTCTTGAGAATACGTAAAACTCTCCAAGCCATCAAAAGAATTAACAATTGCAATGACAATTTCATTGCTTGTTTGCGTCTCAAAATCTTTAAGAAGCGCTTCCAGTTCCGCGCGCTCTCCCTGCTTTAAAATGCCCGCGAAATCATTAACAAAACCGGAGGCAACGGGAAAATCAACGCCCAAAGAAACTTGCGGGAATAAAAGAAACGCAATTAAAAATAATATTCCGCCAACTATCTTTTTCATATTATAGGCCGATTATTTAAAATCAAATTTCACTTCCGGCACGGAAACTTTTGCCGACTCGGTCGCCTCAAATCTTGCTCTTTCATCAAAATTAAATAATTTAGCTACAATGTTGCTCGGAAAGAATTGAATCTTTTTATTCAGCTGATTAACGGTTGAATTATACGTATTCCTTGAAACCGAAATTCTGTTTTCCGTACCTTCAAGTTGATCCTGTAATTTCAGGAAACTTTCCGAACTTTTTAAGACCGGATAATTTTCCACGATAACAAGCAAACGCGAGAGCGCGCCATCAAATTGATTAATTGCGGAAACTTTACCCGTACTGCCTGCCGAAGCTCCTGCATATTTTGATCGCGCATTTGCCAATTCTGTAAACACGGATTGTTCCAGTCCCGCTATTCCCTTTGCCGTATTTACCAAATTCGGTATTAAATCAAACCTCCTCTGATATTGCACTTCAATATCCGCCTGCGCCGTTTTAGCATTCTCGGAAAGCGAAATAAGCGAGTTATACGTTGTCATCGCCCACAAAGCGCCTACTATAAGTAGACCGAGTATTACAAAAAGAACGATCTTCCCTGTTGAAAGAGGTTTTATAGTCATATATTAAATTGAGTTAGGTTAATTGAAACCACAACGCAATAGAGAAACCCTCTCCGACTTACGTCGGAGACCGACCTTATCCCGCCAATGGCGGGACTGTGAAAGAAAAATTAATTTCTTTATTCCTCTTTAAAAAGAGGTATTCCATCCGCAGGTTCTCCTACGGATACCTTGTTACGACTTAGCTCCAGTCAGTGATATCGCCTTGATTCTACCTAATGGTAAAGCTTTAGGCGCTCCCACCTTCCATAGCTTGACGGGCGATTATCTTCCAGAAACTTGGAATTGATGTTCCCACGTAGCGAGCGGATTTCCCGCACTACGCGAGCTCTAATGCATACGTTGCATAAGAGTGAGTCCTTCCCCCGACGAATGCCGGAGTACTATGACTCAGCTGACTTCTGACGCTGCGTCAGTTTCATTGTATCTTTTTTTTAAAAAAAGATAACAGCGCCAGATCTCCATAGGTTACTTAATTTTCTGTTCTGAGCATCCCGAAACACCTTTGTAATGATCTTCCCTATCCTCACCACCCACTAATAGGTCGATCAGATGTTTTTTTATTCGGGCTGTTCTTTGTTTTGAAATCCTCCATCACGACCCTCGCGGTTCGTGACTATTTCTCTACTATGCTCTTGACGGGTTCAAGAGAAGTGGATTTAAACCACTTAGAAAGTTAAGCTGCTATGCGCTTTTATTGTGAGTACAAGACCCAGGAACATATTCACCGCGCCATGGCTGATACGCGGTTACTAGCGATTCCAACTTCATGAGGTCGAGTTGCAGACCTCAATCCGAACTTGGGCCGGCTTTAGGGATTGGCTCCCCCTTGCGGGTTGGCTTCCCACTGTACCGGCCATTGTAGCACGTGTGTAGCCCTAGGTATAAGGGCCATGCTGATTTGACGTCGTCCTCACCTTCCTCCGACTTTGCGCCGGCAGTCTCCTGCGAAATATACAACACAGGACG
>JBBUCQ010000116.1:0-1001 GCA_038057715.1 Patescibacteria group bacterium
TTTACCAATTCATCTGGTTGTGGGATTGCTGATTGTTTAGAAGTATTCATAGGGTATTATTATATTATAATCGCATAATTGGAATATTTTGTCAAGAATATATGGAGAAAAATTTCAATTAAAAACTAACAACACCGGCATTTGTTAACGCTACTTTCAAACTTTCTGCCAAATGAGACTCTTCTGTACTACCTCTATTCTCTTTCTTTATACCCCTGACAAAAAAATCATATTGCGCGCAAAATCTCGGAGCATACGTACTGCTATACATAACAACTTTCGTTTCACCTAACGCGCTACGACATAAAGGATTTTCTTTTAATTTTTTAAACTCCGCTAAAAACTGTATATAGCCATCTGGATCCATACCACCACCATCTACTCTAGGAAATTCTTCATCCAAAATAATCAAATCTATCCTGACTCCTTTTCCAACCAAAGAACTGATCAAATTAACCCCTCCTTGCACTGATTTAGCAACACCAAGACTCTCTTTCATATTAAGCCCGATTTTCAGTTTAGAAAAAACTTCATCGGGAACTCTAGGATCATCCTCTATTTGCACCCATTGAATATCTTCTATCTTTGGACGTTCTTTCGATTCCTTAGTAGCAGCAACAGCAGTAACCGCTTGCGCAACTGATGCTCTTTCTCCACCAATGCTGTCTTCCGACATTCCCGTTGGTTTCTGTCTGAAAAGTTTTTCTATGTCCTGTACAACATCTTGTTTTCTTCTAGGACCTCGTTGGGACTCCTGTGAAGGTCTAACCACTTCCTTAATATAGTCTCCTCCCAATTTTTGGTTAAGGTTTATCATGTCTACGCCCCTTGTCGAATTCATGATAATTTCAAGCCGAAGAGGAAGTTGGTCTGAATGTTCACTATTCCAAGCGTTTACCATCTGTACCATTTCTTTCATGGCAAGTATTCCACCATCGGTATCAATCCCGCCCTCTTCCGTTAATGGTAATTCCATATCCTCAATAACAATAATTCTACGA
>JBBUCQ010000117.1:0-5483 GCA_038057715.1 Patescibacteria group bacterium
AAAAACGAATATCTTTGTGGTACAATAAACAAGCTATGAAAATTACCCGTATTTTTTCGTTCTCCGCGGCGCATCATTTAACGCAGTACAAAGGCGCTTGCGAACGTCCGCACGGGCATACATATCGCTTGGCGGTGACTGTTGAGGGGTCGATTGGGGAAAACGGTCTTGTTCTTGATTTTGTTGAGCTAAAAAAAATCGTTGGGCGGAAAGTGGTAGAGCGCGTAGATCATCGCGATTTGAATGATCTATTTAAAAATCCTTCTGCGGAAAATATTGCCGTTTGGGCTTGGAAACAGTTGAAAAATATAGGTAAAGATACAAAAACACGAGTGGAACTTGTTGAAATTACGTTATGGGAGGGGGAAAATACTTATGTAACATATGATGGAAATTGAGCGAAAAATTCTGGAAATAAAAAGCAAAGAGGTTGTTGCGCGAATTTTGCGACTGCGTCCACGGTCGAAGAAAGTTTTTGAAGGGCTTGTGCGCGTGAAATATTTTGATTTTTGCGATGGCAGAATTTGCAAGAAGCGTGATCTTTTGCGTGTGCGTGAAATTTCACCCAGGGGCAAAAAACCCTACACGGAACTTGTCTACAAAACTTTCAAATGCGTAAAAAATATGTGTAAATATTTTGATGAGCTGGAATTTAAGTTTGTCGGAGAAAAAAGTTTTGAAAATTTAAGCACACTCTTTAAGGAAATCGGTCTTAAGCAAACTTTATATTACGAAAAACGCCGTACGCTTTATTCTTGGAAAAATTTGAATTTTGAAATTGACGAGCACCCGAAAATTCCGGCGTTTCTTGAGATTGAAGCGCCCTCGCCAGCCGTGATTGATAAGGCTATTAAGGCGTTAGGACTGGAAAAATATGAACAGACCGCGGAAAATATCAGCGAGTTGATGAAGAGAAAATATCCGAAAGTAAAATTGGATGGATTGAAATTTAAAGGTTCTGCTAATTACAAAAACTTAATTAAAATTCGTAGATTTGTAACAATTCGTAATTCATAGGATCTCTATGTTTATTACTTATCTCTCTCTTGGTTCCAATCTCGGCGATCGCCGCGCGTTGATTAAAAAAGCAATCGGCGAACTTAATATATTTGCGGGTCGCGTTGTTAAAAAGTCAAAAATTCATGAAACAAAACCGGTTGGAAAAACCGATCAGCCCATGTTTTTAAATTGCTGCATAGAAATTGAAACAGATTTATCGCCTCTAAAACTCCTTTCTGCGTGCCAAAAAATCGAAAAACAACTTGGCCGCCTTAAATCCGAAAAAGGCTTGGGTCTCCCGCGTACAATTGATATTGATATTTTATTTTACGGAAACGAGATTTTAGATACGCCGAGATTAAAAATTCCGCATCCGAGGATAAGCGAGCGGGAATTTGTTTTAAAACCGTTGGCAGAAATTCTCACTAGGGAGAATTTTAATTTGTAAACTTATGCGGTTTGCCTTGTTTATATAAAACTTGATATAATTAATACGACAATGAAAATTGTCTGGTGGACTCAGCTTTCCAAAGCTGGCCTAGAGCTCCTTTTCAAAAGAGGGGCTCTTTATGTATAAAAGCCAACAGTGGTGGACCAGAAGAGATTCGAACTCTCTCAATTGAATGTCAAATCCAATTTCCCTCCAAAGGGCTGGCCCGCGTGTTGGTATAAGCAGGCTATCAAACGAACATGAAATTTCTCTAAACTTTTTATGACAAAAACATGAAAAATAGCGCGTTAGAAGAGGCTTAAGCAACAGAATGTGCTGAAAATATGGCTGTTGAGGTCATATAGTAGTAAATTGTTAGAAATAAAGCATGACTGAATTTGTTGATAGACAGGAGTTGTTATCCGCGTTGGCGGAATTGCCGAGTTTTTTCCCCAATGTGGATCCGTCTTTACTGGAGTCTTATATCACAGCTTTGCAACACGAAAAAGTTGTTAAATTCGGCGACCAATATGTTTTAAATACTTTTTTCCCGCCGTTTCCGAGCAAGGCTTTTGAAAATGTTTTTAATAGAGGATTAAATTATCCGATGAACACAAATGTCGCGGTGACGAATAATTGCCACGGAGAATGCGATTATTGCAGTTATGTCCCTTCCGAAAATGGCCATCCTGATTTATCGTTGGATCAATTAAAATCCATCATGGCTCAGTTGCAGGATTTAAAAGTGCCTGTCATAGGCATTACCGGAGGCGAGCCTTTATTGCGATCTGATTTGGAAGAAGTAGTCGGTTCAATTGACGACAGATCATCAACAATTCTTTTTACTTCCGGGCGCGCGCCCGACGGCGGTTTAACTTTGGAAAGAGCGCGAAATTTAAAAAATGCAGGACTTTTTTGCATGTCGGTCAGTTTGGATCATCAAAATGAAGAAACAAACGACAGAAGGCGGTTTAAGGGTTCGCATAAATTGGCTTTGCGGGCTATTGAAAACGCTTTGTCGGCCGGCTTATATACAGTGTCTTCTATCGTTGTGGACGGGAAAAATTTTGAAGAACTGGAAGAATATATTCATTATATGGGACAAGTTGGGGTTCATGGAATAAGAATTTTGGATATTGTTCCCTCCGGCGCATCCATTAATCAGCCGCCCCTTTCGGCGGAGCAAAAGCGGCAATTAATAGAAATTCATAAAAAAGTAAATGCCGATCCTGAACTTCCTCAATTAACTACATTTGCTTACATTGAATCCGAAGAAATGTTTGGATGCGGGGCAGGCGGAGTTCATCATATGTTTGTTGATGGAGAAGGAAAACTTCGGCCGTGCGATTTTGTTCCCGCTGTTTTTGGAGATTTAACAAAAGAGCCGTTGATTGAAGCCCACAACAGAATGAGAAAAGTTTTTGCGCTTCCCAAACGGACTTGTCCAATGGGAGAATGTCATGCTGGTATATCAAAAATTTTAGCGGGCAGAAATGTTGCGGATGGGAAGGAAATAGAAGATTTATTGGCGGAGACAAGGGGAAACTGCGGTTTGCCTTGTTTGTATAAAGCTTGACACGAGAGGGGATAATGGTATAGAATATGCTTAATAAACAATAACAAAAACAAATATGAAAAACATAAATACGAAAATCTTCTCTCGCGCATCTTTTTTTAAACCTTGCAGGTTGGTTTGGCAAGAAGAACCTGAAAAATTCCTATCGAGTAGAGTGTTCCCACCGGGCATGGATGAAAGGAAAGAACGAGATATGATGAAGAGTGATCTGAGGGAAATTTCTAGGCCGGGCGAAAAACAAGAAGACAATATGACCCCCGATGCTTTTTTGGAAAAATACAAAGATTTGTTGCTTGACGATGTTGATTTGTTTTCCGAAGTCTTAGACCGCTTTAGCCCTATGGGTGTTGAGGCGTTTAAAAAGGTCGTGGAATTTGGAGATTCTTATTTGCAAAACAATCCGCCAGCGACCGCTTCTTACATTTATAATGTGCTGACGCAAGCGGTTTATCTTTTAGGAGAAGAAGGTCTTGTTAATTATGAGCTCTATAAAAATAATCCTGATTTAGCCAAACAGGCGCAGGAAGATATAAAAAAGTTTGTTGAATCTTTTGTAAAAGAAAAGGCTGGTCATGTCCTAGATAATAATGCCATAGCTTTAGCGGAAACCATTAGAACATTTGCTGAAAATGAAAATTTATTGCCGCAAATGCCTAAATTCTTTGAAGATAAAATTAAAAAATTTGATTTGTCCGATCAAGAATTTGCAGCAATTATTATTAAGACCGTAAGTAGTCCTCGACTCCCGCGTTGCTACGAATCAATATCTCAAATACTTTATCAATCAGAGGATAAGCCCCTTACAAACATTGTGTCTTTTGGAGAAGCTGTCGGATGGGCGGTTTTGTCAGGCGACAGTAAACTTTTTAAATTTGTCCTTCAACGCGGCAGAGATATTGTAAAAGAAAAAGAAGGGCAAGAGTATGTTGAAAAAGCATTTACAGACGTTGATAAAAAATCCCCTTTAGAAAAGGACTGGAAAGCTTTTCTAAAAGAGAATGCTGAAAGTTTTGATAAACAAGAACTTACACGAAGACTTGCAGAACTACACGGCGGTCAGGATGGAGCTACTTTGGCAATTTTTTTGGCTTCTTTAAAAAAAGAATATGGTTTGGAGTTTGTACGCAATGCCATATTAGAGATGTTGAGTGATGGACGTTTTTCGAGAGTGGAGCATATAAAGATATATGAGAAATATTTGAGTCCGGAAGATTTAGCAAATGTAGCGCGTTCTGTGTTTGCAGACCATGAAAAAAACAATTGCAGTTACGGTATTTTCCAGGAAGCCGTTTTAGGGAAATATCTAAAGCCAACCGAAGCGAACAAAATTTTTACAGATACTCTTAAAAGTCTCTTTGCCAAAGGTGAGGACGGATACAGGGATATTCTAAAATATGTTCCTAGCTATCGCGCCTATGTTGCTCCTGAAGTGTTGGAAAAAACTTTAAAAGATGTACTTAATGCCTTAGAAAACAGTGATCTTTTTTTTCTCATTATTAAACATCTGAAAGATTATCATTCCGGGATTTCAGATGATGGTTTTGTGAAAGAAAAAGTAAATTCCGCATTAGAGAAAGCATCGGATTGGACAGTTCTTGAAAATATATCTGAACTTAAAAAACCTGAATTTGCGAAATATGTGACTCGCGTTGACTTAAAAAGGCATCTGGAAAGAGCTATTACAAAGACAAGCGATGCATCTACGCTTGTACGTTTTGAGGATGGCTATAAAGACTTTTTCTCGCCGGAAGAATTAGAAAAACTTTTAACTCCAGAGATGAAGGGTTGGATAGAGGAAGAAAAAAATAAAGATCGTTAAAAACGGCTTAAACAAAAGAAAGCATTGAAAATATTCGTATCGCGCTCTATAGTTGGAAATGCCTTTATGAATACTCAACAACTTCAAAAACTTTCCACGCAATTCCGTTTAGAGGTTTTGCACGCGACACATAAAGCGGCTTCCGGTCACCCAACAACCGCGTTTTCCGCAATGGAAATTTTAACTTTTCTTTATTTCGGCGATACCGACGGTACTCCGATTATGCGTTTAGACAGCCAAAAACCGCAATGGGCAGATCGCGATTATTTTATTTTAAGCAAAGGTCACGGTTGTCCCGCGCTATATGTTATTCTCGCTAATCTCGGATTTTTCCCGAAGGAAGAATTGAATCATTTGCGCCAGCTTGGCGCGCTTTTGGAGGGTCATCCTGTAAATAAAATTCCGGGGATTGAAGCGACAACAGGCCCGCTCGGTCAGGGAATTTCTTTTGGCAACGGAATTGCGATCGCTCTTAAAATGGATAAAAAACCAAATCGCGTTTATGTGTTGTGCGGCGATGGCGAGCTTCAAGAAGGTCAAATTTGGGAAGCCGCGATGAATTCCGCTCATCGCAAATTGGATAATTTAACGGTTTTTATAGACAATAATAAACTTCAACAAACAAATTTTACGCGCGCAATAAAACCGGTTGAACCGAT
>JBBUCQ010000118.1:0-10810 GCA_038057715.1 Patescibacteria group bacterium
GCCATCTGGCTTCAGCTTGCGACCATGCATCACATGATGCTTGAGAAGCGCGGAGAGATCGTTTAATCAATCAAAAATACGGCTGGGAATGGTTAGTTTTTAGGTGCATTATTTGACTTATACCTATCTTTAGTCATAATAATTTCCTGATTTATGAAAAACGCTCCCGAATCTCCGGACGCACAAAAACCCATTGATATCCAAGATTTATTTCCGAATCTTCCGGAATCAATGAGTATTCTCGCATTGGTTGGAATATTACAACTTCAATTTCATCATCTTTTTGAGCAATTCAGGGAAAATAAAATAGAAGCGAAAACAGTACATGAACGCGTGGGTGCATATATAGATTCCCATTTGGAAATATTTACGCAACTTTTTGGAAGGGATAGAATGGACAGAATGACATCGGCTAATAATTTTTATAAAGCTTTTGCGTCCCTTTTATTGAAACCGGCGGAATTACCAAACCCTGTACGGCAATTTTTTATACAATACATAGGAAATCAACTCGATTTCGACGAAGAATTTTTTGTAAAAACCGGTGCGGAAGCGGGAGTGGGCAAAAGTGCGCCTCAACAATCATCTGACACAATACATTCACCTAAATCTTTAAAAAGAACTTTAAAAATTCTAAAATCAAAAATCCCGAAAAGCGGACAAGCGCATGTACATTACGAGATGCTCAAAAAAATAGCGGGCGGCGATGAAAAAGCCGAAAAAACTTTAGACTGGCTACTCGTCAAAACAACATTGGATGTTTATGGAATGCCAACTACAGGTTTCAAACCGGAACACCTGCCTGTTCCGAATACAATTGAAAAACTGATAGAACTTTTTAGGAAAATCCCGGGACTGAACAGATTCTTATAATTTACCCGGCCAAAAATCTTGCCATTGCACTTCTCGGACGCGCAATATTTGCTATTTTAAATAATTCTTCCAGCACCTTATCGTAACATTTCGTAGCATCGGTTTTGTCTTTAGCAAAATGAAGCTTAATAGCGCAACTGCATATAAAATCCTTCCATTCCATTTTTCTACCGCAAAACTCAACTCTACCCCCCACCCCTTTCCGAACCAGCGTACAATTTACCGGGGAAATCCTGGCAGACAGATTCTCATCACCTAAAAATTTTTGCGCTGCATCTCTCAAAACGGCTTGTACGTTTCCTGGCGTCAATTCTTCTTCCTGAACACATCTAAACATTTCTTTTTGTCTCTTCTTTCTTTCCATTTTTGCTATTTCAAATAATTTTTCCAACGCAAGACACTTTGTGTAATAAGTGCTTTCCTTTGCGGCTGATATGATACCCAAAGCAATGGACGCTCTCGTTAAAAACACATCCCACGGCACCTCTTGTCCAAGCCAATCTAATCTTGTCCCGCGTTCACGAATACAACTTTCAGTAAGTTCATGCCCCCTTTCCTCATTCTCCATAACCCTCAAAGCAACATGGCTAAAAAAAGCACGAATATTATCGAGAGTTAAATCTTCTTTTCGTACTTCCGCACGATATCTATTCCCCGAAGGACCTTTTGAAACTACTCCAAACATACCAGAACTATAGGGTTTTTCCATAAAATGTCAACCCTACATTTCTTCCGGGGACTCTATCCCAAATAATCCCAATCCGTTCTTGAGTACGACAGTAACGGCTGAAACAAGTTTTAACCTCGCTTCTGCGACATCTTTTTCCGCCTTCAGCACCGGCAAACCTGCATAAAAACCGTTAAATCTGCTCGCCAATTCAAACAAATAATTCGCAATTAAATTCGGCTTAAATTCTTCTGCGGCCAAAGCAACAACTTCCGGAAATTTTGGCAAAAGCCTCGCCACCGCCAATTCTTGCGGTTCCTTTAAAATATATTTGGATCCGGTTTTGATATTTGCCTGCTCCGCCGAGGCGTGGAATTTTCTCAATATTGATCTCCCTCTCGCGTAAACATACTGTAAATACGGCGCGCTGTTCCCCTCCAAACTCAATATTTTATCCCAAGTAAAAATTATATCGGTCAACCGGTTTTGCGCTAAAATCGCATATTTCACAGCTCCAATTCCAACTTGCCGAGCCACTTCTCGTTTTTTTGCTTCCGCCAAATCCGGATTTTTTTCACACACAATTTTATACGTCCTGTCCTCCGCCTCATCCAACAATTCCTCCATCAAAATTATATTTCCCTTTCGCGTACTCATCTTTTTTTCCGGAAAACTCATGCGCCCGAATGCAATATGAAGATTTTTAGCGTCCGTAATTCCCAACATTTCAGCCACTTCAAAAAACTGTTTAAAATGCAGATTTTGCGCAGTATCGGTTACCATAATCATTAAATCCGGATGCCAATTATCCTCCCAGTATTTCGTCCTCGCCAGATCGCGTGTCGCATAAAGAGTGGCTCCATCTGATTTTTTAATAAGGCACGGCGGATATTTCTCGTGTTTAAAAGGCGCGATTAAAGCGCCTCCCTCTCCTTCAACAAAAATCTTCTTTTTAATTCCGGAATCAATAATTTCCCGCATTTTATCTTCATAAAAACTTTCACCGTGAATATAATCAAACTCAACATCAAGTCTGGTATAAATTTTCTGAAATTCCTGCATGCTCAAGTCAACAATCCACTGCCAAAGTTTGCGATTTTCTTTATCTCCATCCTCCAATTTTTTAAATTCAGCTCGCCCAAAATCATCCAATTCCGGCTTTTTCTCCACCTCTTCATGAAATTTTACATATAATTTTAAAAGTTCAGGAATCGGATCCTTCTTAACAACCGCAAGATCCCCCCAAGTTTTATAAGCATAAATCAATTTCCCGAACTGCGTCCCCCAGTCACCAATATAATTATCACGAATAACGCGATAACCAACCGCGGCAAGAATTTTATTCAGCGCATTTCCTATGATTGTTGAAAGCAAATGATGCACTCCCATCGGTTTGGCAATATTTGGATGCGAAATATCCGTCGCGACGGTACGCCCTTTTTTAATCTCGCTTAACCCGAATTTCCCACCTCCTTTAATGACTTCTTCTACAAATTCAGTTAACGTTTCCGGCGCAAGATAAAAATTTATAAATCCCGCACCCGCTATCTCAATTTTAGAAATCCAATCCGGTTTTTTTATTGCGGCAATAATTTCCTCGGCAACGATACGCGGCGATTTTTTTTCCACCTTTGCCATCTGCAAAGAGATATTCGTTGAATAATCGCCATATTGGGCATCCGCCGGATATTCAACCTTTATATCTTGCCCATTAAGCTTTGCGCCCAAAGCCTTTTTAATAACCTCTCTGATTTGCTCATTTAAAAACACCATATTCTGACAGTATATTACCAGAAATTAAACCAATTTTTAGAGATATAACAAGTTAAGTTGATTGGGCGATGAGCCGACTTATGATATAATTTTAGGAAATATGAAACATACATACAAAAAATATCTGGCAATTTTCGGAACAACGCTTATAGCGTTATCAATCGTCGGCGGTAGCCAGCTTCTTTATGCCCAAAGCCCGGATGCGCTTAATCCGTCCGATGTTGAAAATTTACAGGCAGTCGCCTCTGACGGTGAAATAACTTTAAGCTGGGATCCTGCAACCGATAATGTCGGTGTTACGGATTACAAGATTTTTATGGGCACAAATCCGGTAAAGTCCAGCGAAGACAGCTATAATTTGCCTTCCACTTCAACCGGCAATGTTACAAATTACACCGTAAAAAATTTAACGAACGGTCAAACTTATTATTTTTCAGCGGCGGCAAAAGACGCGGCAAACAATGAAAGCGAAAACTATGCCGTAGAAGCCGGCGCAACTCCGGAAGCAGGTTTAAAAGGAGCGGCAATAGAAGATGACGACAAAGCGCCTGAAGTTAAAAATGTCGAGGCTATTGATAACGAAACCGTAAAAGTGGAATTTTCCGAACCTATTAAGCTTCCGATGGAAGCTGGGGAAAGCGCTTTTAAAATAGAAAAGGCTCTGGATAAATCCCAATTAAAAATTCAACAGGCGGAAATTGATTCTGAAGATAAAACTGGTGCAACGGTTGTATTAACAACCGATGTTCAAGAAGATGGAGCCGAATATTTACTTACGGCCGGGCTTGAAGTGCAAGATTTCTTCTTAAATCCGGTTGTAAGCGGAGTAAGTGATACGGGATCTTTTAAAGGCAGTTCGAAGGGCAAGGAAAAGTTGGTGGTTGATTTAGGGGGTGGTACACCGCCATCAGACACACAAACCCCATCCGACACCCAAGCGCCTTTAATAACTTCCGCCGTAGCGGATTTTAACAATAGAATTTCTATAAATTTTTCAGAAAAAGTAATTCTTCCGCCAAATCCAAAAAGTATGGTTACGGTTAATAAAAAAGGTACAAAGAATGCGTTAAATATTATAAATGTGACATTAAGCGTTGATGAATTAACGGCCTATATAATCACAGATGCTCAAGAAGCGATTGAGTATGATATTAAAATCCCCGGAGTAAAAGACGCGGCAGGGAATGAAATATCCGAACAAGCCGGCTCCGTCACCGTAAAAGGAATGGCGGGCAGTTTAAAAGACCTCGTTCCGCCGGAAGATGTTACGAATCTAATAGCAAAAATTAAAGATGCGAAACAACATTTTGTTGAATTGAGCTGGAAAGGAAGTAAAAATTCAGCGGGAGATTTAAATGACCAGCTTTTATATCAATCCAGCGGCAAAAATACTTCCGCGTTCGGAGTCGGTACTTCAATGGGAAGCACAACCGCAGTCGTACAAGTTGAAGATTTAAAAGGCGGACAATGGTATACGTTTAAAGTTACTGCAAAAGATACTTCAGGGAACGAAAACGCAGGAGCTTTTAAGTCTGTTTTCCTCCCTCAAACCGGTCCGGGCGTTGTCGCCGCAGGAATAACCGCCCTTCTGATGGGCTGGTACAGAAAGAAAAATTCATGATTTTGTCATAAAAAGTTTAGAGAAATTTCATAATTGTTCGATATAATAACAATTATGAAAAAATTGTTTATATCCGCGATTGTCATGATCGCTTCCTCCATCTTTTTATTATTCTCGTCCTCTCCCGACGGTTTATTACATGTATATTTTTTAAATATAGGCCAAGGCGACGCAATTCTTATACGAACGCCGAGCGGAATAAATATCTTGGTTGATGGCGGACCCGATAAAAAAATACTTTCGGAGCTGAAAGATGTTTTACCGTTTTTTGGCAATAAAATAGACTATGTAATTTCAACACACCCGGATAAAGATCATATAGAAGGTCTTATTTACGTCCTTAAAAAATACGAAGTAAAACACGTTTTATGGAACGGCAGTTATAAAACCAATTATCTGACGAGCGCTTTTTTCCAAACGGCTCGCGATAAAAATATAACGCCGGAAGCGGCGGCGGCGGACAGAGATATCGCGCTGGCGGATGGCATTTTAATTGATATGATATTCCCTTTTAATCAAAGTTTTTCAGCGCAAGAAGATACAAATGCAAGTTCGCTGGTTGCAAATGTAATCTATGGCGAAAACGAAATTCTTTTAACCGGAGACGCCGATACTGAACTTGAAGAAAAGCTTTTAAAGGCAAATTCAAAAATTGATGCCGATGTATTAAAGGTCGGCCATCATGGCAGTAAATTTTCCACCGACGAAGATTTCCTAAACGCCGTAACGCCGGAATATAGCGTCATACAAGTTGGCAAGGACAATAAATACGGACACCCCCATCCTTCCGTATTAAAAAAACTGAAAGAACACAACTCTAAAATTTTCCGCAACGATTTAAACGGACGAATTGAATTTATTTTTTCCGAAAAAGAACTCGTAAAAATCAACACCTTGTAATGTCCGCTCCAAGTTCGCGCAATTTTTCGTCAAACTTTTCGTATCCGCGATCAATGTAACGAATGTCTTTAATGACCGTTTTCCCTTTTGCGATAAGCGCCGCGAGAATCATCGCGGCACCGGCTCGTATATCCCAGCTTTTAACTTCGCCCCCTATCAATTTAACCGGCCCCGATACTTGAGCTTCATGAGCATTTAATTTTTCGAGTGATGCCCCCATTTTTATTAAATCCGGGAAATAAGCGAAACGATTTTCAAAAAGCGCTTCATGAACATAACTTTTTCCTTTTGCTTGCGTCAGTAAAATTGTAAACGGAGGCTGTAAATCCGTCGGAAAGCCCGGAAAAACATTGGTTTGCAAACGTCTGCATGAATCCCATTGTTTTGTAGGCCGAATACGCACCGCATTTTTTTCAAGCGTAAAATTGATCTTCATTTCTCTCAATAAATTCCACAAAGCATCCAAATCTCTATGTATGACATTATTAATTAAAACATTTCCGCGCGTTATTACGGCCGCAATAATAAGAGTCCCCGCTTCAAGATAGTCCGGTCGGATGGAATATCTTGCGCCGCGCAAAGTTTTGCTCCCGCGTATGCGTAAATTGTGAGTCCCGATTCCTCGTACATCCGCGCCTATGCATTCCAAAAAATCGCACAAATCCTGAACATGCGGTTCAAGCGAAGCAAGACGAATATTCGTTTCTCCTTTTGTACGAGCCGCGGCCATTATCGCATTTTCGGTGGCTGTAACGCTGAATTCCGGCAAAATAACTTCCGCGGCTTTAGGCTTCCCTTGAAAAATAATTTCGTTTTCTTTGCTCGGCATTTTTTTTACGCCCAACTTAGATAAAACATTAGTATGAGTATCAATCGGTCTTGCCCCAAGCACACAGCCTCCCGGATAAGGCAATTGCGCATAGCCTGTCCTTGCCAAAAGCGGTCCCAGTAACAAAATAGAAGCTCTCATATGGCATCCCAGTTCAGACGGAATATGCCCCTGTTTGATTTTTGCCGTTTGAATCGTAACCGTATGATTTTTAAATTCAACTTCACTGCCGAGCGAATGAAGAATCTTTAACATGGTGTGCACATCCTCAATGTCGGGAACATTTTTAAGAACGCATTTTTTATCAGTTAAAAGAGTTGCCGCCAAAATAGGAAGCGCCGCGTTCTTGCTTCCGCCTACTTTTACACGTCCGCTTAATGTTTTTCCGCCGCGTATTATGAACTGGGACATTTGTTGAGAATGTGGAATATAGAAGGTAGAATGTGTATATAGAATACCATAATTTATGATAAATGTACGTTTCCTAGCGGCGAAGGCTTACGAAGCCAGTAAAAGACTTGCTCTTTTTTCGTCTGACATGAAAAATGAAATTTTGGAGAGGGTAGCGGAGGCTATAGCGTTCAGCACGCCCGCAATATTAAAAGCAAATAAAATTGATGTAAATAATGCTTTAAAGAAAAAGATGCCTGCCGGTTTTATAGACAGACTTATTTTAAACGAAGAACGGCTGAAAAATATGATTTCCGAAATTCGTAAAGTTGAATCTCTAAAAGATCCTGTTGGAGAAATAATTGAATCGCGCGAACTTCAAAACGGGCTTTTTTTAAAGCGTGTACGCGTACCTCTCGGGGTTATCGGTATGATTTACGAATCGCGTCCGAATGTTACGGTGGATAGCGCTGTTTTGGCTTTAAAAAGCGGAAATGCCGTTATTCTAAAAGGCGGCTCCGACTCCATAAACACAAACCGCACATTGGTAAAATTGATGCAGACCGTCCTAAAGGAAGTAAGTTTTCTTGAACCGTCCGCGCGATTACAGGATTCCATACAATTCATAGATTCTTCCGATCATGCGGTTATTGAAGAGCTTTTAAAATTAAACAAATTTATAGATGTGGTAATCCCAAGAGGCGGGAAAAATCTAATTAAATTCGTGCGCGAAAATTCCACAATACCGATTATTGAAACCGGCGCATCGGTCGTTCACACTTACGTTCACGAAGATGCTGATATAAATAAAGCCGTAGAAATAGCTATGAATGCAAAATTACGCAGAGTTTCCATCTGTAATGCGTTAGATGTTCTTTTGCTACATAAGGATATTGCGGCAAAATTTTTGGGCGCTTTTGCTTTAGCCCTCCCTGGAAATCAGTACAAAATAGACCACCTTGAAATCCGCGCAGATAGCGTGAGTTTTGATATTTTGCGCAAAATGAAAAAACCGAAAAGATTTGATTTGCGTCTTAAAAAATCCAAAGAATCCGATTACGATACGGAATTTCTTGACTACATTATGGCGATAAAAACCGTGAAAAATTTAGATTCGGCGCTGGAACACATCGCCAGTCACAGCCTTAAACATTCGGAAGCGATTATTACGAAAAATGCAAAAACAGCCCAAAGATTTTTACAAACTGTAGATGCCGCATGCGTTTATTGGAATACATCAACTCAATTTTCAGATGGCGCGCAATTCGGGCTTGGCGCGGAAATCGGCGTATCAACGCAAAAACTGCATGTAAGAGGACCATTTGCGCTTGAAGGGCTAACAAGTTATAAATGGGTAATAGAAGGAAACGGGCAGATACGTAATCCATAATTTGCAGAATGAGCAGTGTTATAAAAAAATCGGAAGTCGCAAAAATTTTTCCACACCGCAATCCAAAGTCCCACAAAGGCGATAACGGACGCGTGCTTATTATAGGAGGATCCGTAAATTATTTCGGCGCTCCGGTTTTAGCCGGGCTTGGCGCCTTAAACAGCGGAGCCGATCTTGTTTATCTTCTTGTTCCGGAATGCAATTTTGATGTCAGCAGAAGTTTTTATCCTGATTTTATAGTTCGCAAATATCCGGGCAATTTTTTAAATTCGCGCGTACTCGACAATATTTCCGAACTTTTGGATAAAGTTGATGCTGTTTTAATCGGTCCCGGATTAAGCGAAGAAGTTGAAATATTACGCACCGTCACTTTAATTATTAAAAAGGCAAAATGCCCCATTATTCTGGATGCCGAAGCCATTCCTGCGATTGCCCAGCTTGGACTTATCGGAGACAAAACCGGATATCACGAAAATCTGCCGGAAATAATAATCACTCCTCATCGCAATGAAATGAATGAATTGCTGGAAGGCGAAACTTTGCCGGAAGATACGGAGGAACAAATTAAAGCGGTTGAAGATTTCGCGAAAAAATGGAACGTAACCGTTTTATTAAAAGGTCATATGGATATTATAGCTTCGCCCAATCGCGAAACTCGCGCAAATCTCACGGGTAATGCCGGAATGACGGTTGGAGGCAGTGGAGATGTTTTGGCGGGCTTTGTAACTTCTCTAATTGCGCAACACGCAAGACCGTATGAAGCCTGTAAGTGCTCTGCTTTCTTAATGGGGTTGGCGGGCGATAATCTTTATAAAAGCAAAGGATACAATTTTATTGCGACGGATCTTGCCCAAGAATTGCCGTATACAATTTACAGCGTAATAAATTAATGTCATTGCGAGCCCCGCTTGGCGGGACGAAGCAATCTATATGATTTCTAAATCAAAGTACTCCATTCCATTTTTTGAATTTGAAATTTTCCGCGATTTCCGCGGCGTTTTACGCCATGCTGTTTTGACTCGCAAGACAAAACCGGAGAATACTCGATCAATCCAGAAAATCCTTAATACAAAAGCGAAACCGATATTTTTCAAAAACCAATTACATGGAATTGAAACTGTCGCGATAAAAAAAGGGTCAACACTCGCTTCTCTCGATCGGGGCATTAATTGCCTGGGCGATATTTTTATGACAAACCTAAAAGAAATCCCTCTTGGGATTAGAATCGCAGACTGTGCAAGCATTTTACTTTTTGACCCGATGAAACGCGTTATTGCGAATATTCATGCCGGCTGGAAAGGGCTGGCAAAACGCATAATCCGCCATGCGATTAAACAAATGGCGGAAAAATTCGACTCTAAACCGGAAAATATTTTTGCAGGAATAAGTCCGATGCTCGGCGTTTGCTGCAGCAGTTTTTCGAATCCGGAAATTGAACTTCCGAAATTTCTGCACAATTATATCGCCGAAGAAAACCATGTGAATTTATGGGCGATTGCGGAAAGCCACTTGCGCGAATGCGGCGTAAAACAAGCGCATATTGAAAATCCGCGCATCTGCACTTTTTGCAATCCGGAACATTTTAATTCTTTCCGCCGCGACAAAACGGACGAAAGATTTTGTACCGTAATTATGTTACGATAATGTCATGAGGATCGGAATTATCGGCTGTGGTCACATGGGAAGCGCAATCGCAAAAGCCCTCTTGGAAAAAGGCGTGGGCAAAGTTTCCGTAAGCAATCTAAAAAAACCGCCGTTTAAAATAAATTGGACAACCGACAATAAAATTCTCGCGCAAAATGCGGATATTATTTTAATCGCCGTCTTACCGGACGCTGTAAAATCGGTGATTAACGAAATAAAACCCGTTTTAAAAAACAATCAAATAATAATTTCCATAGCCGCCGGCGTTCCGCTTAAACGCCTAGCCAGTTGGACAAAAAACCACAAAAAAATCGTACGCGTAATGCCAAATTTGCCTGCACAGGTTTTAGAAGGAATTTCAGTTTGGAAAGCGTCATCCGGCATTAATAAACAAGAGAAACAAACCGTAGCGCAACTTTTAAATTCATTTGGAAAATCCATTGAAGTGAAAAATGAAGATTTAATTAACATAGCGACCGCTGTTTCCGGTGGTGGTCCCGCTTACACTGCGGCATTTTTAGAAAGTCTTGCAGATGCCGCGCAAAAAATAGGATTTTCAAAAACTGATGCGCGTTCACTGGCGTTGCAATCCGCGTACGGTTCAATATTATATATGGAAAAAACCGGCTTGGACTTCGCGGAAGTAAAAAATGTAGTCCAAACAAAAGGCGGCACAACCTCTGCCGGATTTAAAATTTTAAAAAAGAAAAATTGGCAAAAAAC
>JBBUCQ010000119.1:0-14668 GCA_038057715.1 Patescibacteria group bacterium
ACACAAATCACTGTAACAAGCAATGATGGATACGCAACTTTTTGTTGGGAAAAACCAAGTACGTATTTTGAAGGTTATGCCGTTTATGCCAAGGAAGGGAAATTGGAAGATTTAGCGAATTACACTCCTGAATATAAAGGCAGGGATACAAATTGTTATACCTATCCAAAACAGTTTAATTATAATGCAGGGGTAAGTATTCGTGTTTATGCTTATATTGCATTAAAAAGCGGTGCGCGAAAATTTATTCAACCCGGATACGAAACATCTCAAACCGTTTTAGCTGAAGGAGAAAAAAGATTTTTTAGCCCGATTAAACTTACGGCTTCAAGCGAAAATAACATGATTAAATTGGACTGGGATCCTTTACCGGGTCTCGGGGCGGATTTTGATAAATATAATATAATGTTTAAAAAAGGTTCTTATTCAAATTTGACCGCGGACTACGCGAAATCCTATGTTGACTGGGATTATTATAATTTTGCCGGATTGACAACCGGAGAAGAATGGACTTTTCAAGTGGTTCCGGTTAAAAAAATGAAAGACAATCAATACAAAACTGTCGGTGAACGATCAGCCGCTTTAACAGTTGCTGTAAAAGGGAAAACCGGCAGTGTTGACGAGGCTCTCGGGCCGGTGACTCTTACCGGACAAGGTGTTGCCGGAGGCGTAGAGATGAAATGGAATGAACTTCCTGGCATGGGCACAAAATTTGATAGGTACGGTCTTATTTGGCAGGAAGGATTTGCCGAGTCATTAAGCGGATCCGTTGCGCGAGGCGCCGTATTGCAAAATTATTACAACTTAACCGGGTTAAAAAATGATACTTATTACACTTTCCAAGTTGTGCCGGTGAAAGTTGCGAATGGTAATTTTACGGAAGTCGGTCACAGAAGCAAAGTTGTGCAGGTAAAAACTTTAGGCGCCACCGCGTCTGTTGCGATTCCTACAATTACACAGCCTGAACAAAATTCCGTTTTAACAAATTTTCCGCGATATGCGTTTCTTGTTTGGACACCTGTTGCGTCGGTGGATCGTTACGAAATAGAACTTGCCTGCGATGTTTGCGTAAGCACTTCTGAAAAATGGCTTAAGCCTACGATCTATAAGTCCAGATTTGATCGTTTTACAACACCCGCTTTAGCCGGGGATAATGAATTTCGTTTCCGCGTGAAAGCGTTTGATATGTCGGGAAAATCCGGTGAATGGTCGGACTATAGATATTTTTCTTATAAAACAAAATCGGAACCGAAAGTGGAATCGGAATCCATACAAACCGTTTCGCTCGATTATCGTTATTTGGGGAAGAAGGGTTCGTTTGTTTTAAAAGTAAACTCTCCGAATTTTAAAGGCATTGGCTATAATTTTCACGAAGATAAATATGCGAGCTTGGGTGATGGAGCATTTTATGTTAGCAGTAGTGAAGGAACGGTGAAATTTTGGGCCAATAATATAGGGCAAGGAGGCCTTATTCGAATGGGAAATGTAGATATAGATTCCGTTCAGGCGCCGACCGATAAAAGCCAATATTACCGGTTTGGGGTGGGTGTTGATTTGAATCAAACTTATGCCGTGTATGACGAAAAACACAATACATTTGCTCTCATGAGGGTGACCGGTGTTTCATCGGGTATTGCGACTCCGGTTCAAGAAACAGATTCAATTTCCCTGGCTATAACCGGATGGACAAACGGTTTGCCGGCTATTAAATGGACGGAATATAAAGGGCAACCCTTTGATGGTTATGCGGTTTTTGTACGCAAAGGGACATGGGATAAAGATCAAGTCACGTGGGCTGATCCGTTTTATTTCTCAAAAGATGTTACGTCTTATCAATTGGTAAAAATGCTGCCAAATACCGACTATACCGTTCGCATAGTTGCATATGCTCAAACGGTAACGGGCAAACAGATGTTGTATCCGGCATCAAATGTTCTATCTTTCAAAACGCAGGTGGAGAACACAACGGTAGCGGTGGATAAATCAGTATCATGCGGGAATTCCGCCGGTGATGACGGGCTTTACAGCGCTTGCAAAGGAGATTCCATTGATCATGATTTGAGCGGTTTGACCGCCACGGTTCTTAAATATAATTCAAGGTACGTTAAGCTTGCTCTTGATAGCGCCGATAAAAAGGTGATTGTTGTAAGAATTGGTAAAACCAAAACCGTTCTGGCGGATACGGACATGAGAGTAACTTTTAAGTATACGGAAATGTCAGGGAAATTTGGCGCATTTATCCAAATAACATCTGTAGAATAATAAAAAAATAGGATTGCCAATTTCGGAGAATTTGCTAAAATGGAAACGCAGGATAAAAAACATCCTGCGTTTTCTAAAACCTAATTATCTAACTTTTCAGTTTATGCAATCTCAATTCATGGCCGCGATCAACCAGCTCTGCGATGAAAAAAATCTTCCGAAGGAAGTTGTAATTGATACCGTAAAAGCGGCTTTGCGCGCGGCGTACCGCAAGGATTACGGCAATCGCGAGCAGAATGTTGATGTTGATTTGGATGATAAATCCGGAAATATTACGGTCTATCTTCTTAAAGAAGTTGTTAAAAAAGTTGATCCCGAAGTTAAGGAGTTGCAGATTACCGTTGCGGAAGCTAAAAAATATTTAAAAGAGCCGAAGGTTGGGGATCAAGTAAAAATAGATGTTACGCCTATCGGTTACGGTCGTATCGCCGCACAATCGGCGAAGCAGGTGATTATTCAGAGATTACAGGAAGCTGAACGCGAAATAATGTATCAAACGTTTAAAGACCGCGAAAATGAATTGCTTAATGCGCTTGTTCATCGCGTTGAACGGAATCAGGTTTACGTTGATTTGGATAAAGTTACAGCTGTTCTTACGCCGGATCAGCAGATTCCGGGAGAGAGATATTTCGGCGGGCAGAGAATAAAAATTTATTTGGATAAGGTTATTAAAACCACAAAAGGACCGCAACTTTTGATTTCGCGCACGCATCCGAATTTAGTGAAAAAACTTCTTGAGCTTGAAATTCCGGAAATTAAAGCGGGATTGGTTGAATTAAAAGCTATTGCGCGCGCTCCGGGAGTGCGTTGTAAAATTGCAGTCGCTTCAACCGATGCGAAAGTGGATCCGATCGGTTCATGCGTGGGACAAAAAGGCGTTCGCGTGCAAAATGTTACGGAAGAGTTAAACGGCGAGCGCGTTGATGTAATACAGTGGTATGAAGATCATGAAAAATTTATTGAGGCGGCACTTTCTCCGGCGAAAATTTTCCGCATAAAAATCAATAAAGATATTAGACGGGCGTCTATTTATGTGAATACCGATCAGCGTCCGCTCGCAATCGGCAAACAAGGGCAAAATGTTCGTCTCGCTTCGCAGTTAACCGGATATGAACTGGATATTTTGGACGTGAAAGATTTGCCTGCCGGACAAGAAGTTTCTGTAGGAGGAGAGGAAGGAGGTGCGCCTGTTACGCCATCTGTTCCTAAAGAGCACGTTATAAAAATTGAAAATCTTGAAGGACTTCCGAAAGAATTGGTTGAGAAGTTGGCCGGCGCGAATTTAACGGATGTTGAACAGCTGAAAGGTCTTTCCGTTTCCGATATCGCTTCCATTGAAGGGATTGATGCCGAGAGCGCTAAGATGGTTGTGGATGCGGTGAAGAAGGTGAAGTAGGGGTAAGGTCAATAGATCAGATTTGGCTTGACAAAGCCACTTAGGATTGCTACCATAACGACCTTTAATTAATCAAACACAATATGTTAGAAGTACGCACCCTAGACCTTATTAATGGAGAACTTGAGAGGCAAGCACCTCAACATAAACAAGCACTTACAGATAGAGGAATATTTGCTCATGTTCTTGGTGAAATCTTAGTAATTGATCATGGCGCACTAAAAAGGCCAGAAACAATATATTCAAGCGTTGCTCCTCAAGATGTACCAACTGTACAAATGGTAATCAGCAAAGAAATCCAAAATTTTCTTGAATGTGAGTCTAAAAGATGATACAATATATCACAATTAACTTTAATCACTATGAGAGCACCAGGAGAAAATCCACCAACATTTGAAGAGTCAATTGAGCTCAATAAATCAATGACTCCTCAAGAAGCGACTAAAAAATTAGCAACGTTCCATGGCACATCGCCAAAAAACGTGTTAGCGGCATTTATGAATTTAAGAAATGCCGCCCCGAATCACACTGTTGAGTTCATCAAAAGTATAAATAGTGGATATCCTTGTATTGCAATGGAAGGAAAGACCCCCGATGGAAACTTTGCATGGGATCATTTAATAGATAAATATACTGGTCAGCCGCAAATGCGGTGCGGCTAATTTTTCAGTCGCAGGTTAGAACTTACAAAATTTTGATGCATCGGCTAACAGCGCAGATTGGGCTTTCTAAAAGGCTGTTTTTGTGGTAAAATATATAGAAATAAAAATTAAAAATGGCAGATATAAAAAATACACAAAAAGTGGCATCCAATAACGGCGCAGGTTCCGCCGCACAAGCTCACACTTCCGACCAAGCTTTGGGGCAAATTAATCGCGACATGGAAGAGAAAGCCGCCCAAGAGCGTGCGAAAGATTTGAAATTGCCGTATGTGGACGTTGGGTTATTTCCGATAAATCCGGATATTTTGCATTTGGTAAAAGAAGAAGATGCGAGGAAAGGCGGATTAATGCCTTTTTCCAAATCCGGTAAAAATATAAGAATTGCGGTTACGGATTCAACAAAACCGGAAACGCAGGAAGTTCTAAAAAATCTTGAATCTATGGGATATAAACCGGAAATTCATTTGGCATCCAATGTCAGTTTAAATGAATCTTTTCGGCATTATGCATCGGCGCAATATAAATTAAAAATTGATACAAAAAATGTTGTTGAGGAAAAAGAAATCAAGTATGAAAAGGAGCTGGAGAATTTGGTTTTGCTTAAAGATAAAATTGCCGCTCTACCTTCCGAGGAAGCGCTTAATACTTTGCATGTTTCCGCGATTAAAGCAGGGTCATCGGATATTCATTATCAGCCTGAAGAAACCGAATGCGTTATACGTTTTAGAATTGACGGCGTTTTGCATAATGTTTTTTCCATAGGGAAAGATGTGTATGCGAATTTGGCGAATCAGCTTAAATACAAAGCGGGAATGAAATTGAATATTACGACCGTGCCGCAAGACGGCAGATTCAGATTTATTGTTAATGAACGAAAAATTGATGTTCGTGTCTCTTCTATTCCGACCGAATACGGAGAATCTTTTGTGTGCCGCATTTTGGACAGCGGAAAGCATTTTGGAAATTTTGATGAGTTGGGTTTTTCCGGTAAATCTTTGGAAGTATTGAATAAAGCATCCGAGCTCGCGCAGGGGATGGTGCTGGTCACGGGTCCTACAAGTTCCGGTAAAACTACGACGCTGTATGTTTTGTTGAATAAATTTAATCAGCCGGAAGTGAAAATTATTACATTGGAAGATCCTATTGAATATCATTTGAATGGGATTACGCAAAGCCAGATTAACGAAAAGCGCGGATATAATTTTGCCGACGGTTTGCGTTCCATTTTGCGTCAGGATCCGGATGTCGTAATGATCGGTGAAATACGAGATTTGGAGACTGCGTCAGCTTGCGCGCAGGCGGCGCTCACCGGCCACGTTGTTCTTTCCACTTTGCATACGAACAGCGCCACCGAGACAATTCCGCGTTTGGTTACTATCGGTTTGCCTTCGTTTATGGTTGCGCCTTCGCTGTCCGTTGTTATTGCGCAAAGGCTTGTGCGTCGGATTTGCGATGTATGCAAAAAAGAACGACCTATCACTCCTGAAGAAAAGGAAGTTTTTGAAAAAACTCTTACGGCGATAAAAAGCGTTGATCCGTCCGTTGCTGTTACGGTTCCGGCGACAGTAAAAGTTCAGCAGGGGTGCGAGGCTTGCAGTGTTACGGGATTCCGCGGGCAGATGATCGTATCCGAAGTTTTATATGTTGATAATGAAGTTAAGGATGCGATTTTGGCCAATAAATCGGCAAATGATATTTTTGCGATTGCGAGGAAAAAGGGCATGCTGACGATGTATGAAGATGGAATTTTAAAAGCGATTCAGGGGCATACGACGCTGGATGAGGTTCATAGGGTGATAAATGGGTAAATTTTTTCTTTGAGAATCTATGGTGGCAGTTGCTGGTATTTTTTGCTGACAGAGGAGCGCCGCCCCCTTACGGTCTCCTCCCCCGACGTACGTCGGGGTGCGGTGACCTTCAGGGGACGCTCGTCCCGCTCAGCGGGACTCGCTCGGCTTCCAAAAAACTGTCCGCAAAAAATACCAGCAACTGCCGGCTACGATTCAAATTCAAAGAAAAAATTTAATTTGTCAGGCTGATTGTACTGCCTTCAATTTTTATAAGACCTTTTATTTCCAGCATTGACACGAAGGTGGAAATGCGGAATGCAGGTAGATTTGTTTCGGTGGCGAGTTGATCTATTGAAAGTGGTGAGGTTTTAAGTAAGTTGTAAATTTTTTCTTCATTTTCTTCCAATAAGGGGAGAGGTATTTTTTGTTGCTGGTTTTTGTCTTCCCCGAAACCGAATTCCATAAAATCAAAAATATCCTGTACGCAAGTTACTAGAAATGCTTTACTGTCGCGAATAAGGCAATTCCCGCCCTTGCTTGTATCTTGATTTATATTCCCCGGCAGAGCGAATATATCGCGATTGTATGTTAATGCGTGGCGAGCCGTAATAAGCGCGCCCGAGCGTTCAGGCGCTTCTATTACAAGAGTCGCAATGGACATGCCTGCGATGATGCGGTTGCGTTGAGGGAATGTGAATGCTTGCGGAGATATATCATGTTCGTATTCGGTAATAATGGATCCGTTGTTTGATATTCGTTTCGCCAAATCCAAATTGCAATGCGGAGTAATGTGGTTTAAACCGGCGCCGAGTACTGCGATTGTTTTTTGTCCGGTTTCCAAAGCGGCCTCGTGTGCGATTGCGTCAATTCCGTAAGCGAGCCCGCTTACAATGGTAAATCCCGATTTCGCGAGCGTAAAAGCAAAATCTTCCGCCATTTGTTTACCATACGGTGACGGTCTGCGCGTGCCTACAATTGCAAAATATTTATCGGATGGATTTAGAGGTTGTCCGAGGCAAAAAAGGCATTTTGGAGGATCGGGAGTTTGTTTAAGAAGAGGAGGAAATAGCTTGTCAGTGAGCCAAATTTTGGTGGATTTATTTTGCATTTTAAATTGGTAATTGTTATAATATTAATGACAATGAAAATTGTCTGGTGGAGAAGGTCAGGAATCTAATTTCTCTGGCTTTCCTAAGAGGCTCCTTGGTACGGGGTCTCTTTTATTGTTTAAAAATAACTTTCAGTGGTGGAAAAGAGGGGAATCGAACCCCCGATCTCCGGGTGGTAAGACCGAAAATTCAGACCACTGACTTTCCCACGCGCCAAATGCTATCAAATGAACATTAAATTTCTCTAAACTTTTTATGAATTTTTGATGAAAAATGGCACGTCAAAAATGGCTTCAGTAAAAGAAAAATGTAGAATTCCGTTTATTTGTCAGTTTCTAGTATCAGATTTTATTAAACTTTGAATATCAGTTTTTGTTTGTTATGCGGCGAAGCGATAATTACGTTAGGAGTGTCCGTTACGCGTCCGATAACCGAAGCTTTTAATCCCGCTTTTTGTAAAAGTTCGAGAGCTTTTTTGGTATTTTCCGCAATCAACACCATTCCGACCCCCATATTCCATGTTTCATAAGCTTCGTAATCGGAAACATTTCCAATTCGCTGTAATTCCGCCATTGCCGGCGGTGGGGGAGGTAATCTATCAAATAAAACCCCGAGATTTTTTTGAGAAAACATGCGCGGAGCATTTCCGGGGAGTCCTCCGCCGGTTATATGCGCAATACCTTTTACTTTCACCCGTGCCTTTTCGCCAAAACGGCCTATTAAAGACAAAATTGCGGCATGATAAATAATGCATGGTTCAAGCGCAATATCGCCCCATTTTTTCCCGCGGAAAGTTTTTAAATGCCAATTTTTGCCATAAACCTTGCTTAAAATCGCACGCAGAAGCGTAAATCCGTTTGAGCGAAAATTCGGCGAAACAATTCCGATTATCTCGTCGCCGGCTTTGATCCCTGCGCCCTTTATCAATTTATTTTTTGCAACAATGCCTACTGCCGTCGCATTCCACGTGTAACCTTTGACATGCCCTTTGAGCTCCGCAATTTCTCCGCCCGGAATAACTATTTTCTGTTCTCTGCAGGCTTTGGATAAGCCTTCCATCAGTTCTTTAACAACTGAAAAAGAAAGACTGTCCGCGTCAATCGTGTTTGAAATTGAAATTGCTTCCGCTCCTGCGCAAACGGCATCATCAGCCACCATTGCGGTTAAATCGTAACCGAGAGTGTTAAAGCGATTCATTCTTTGTGCAATCTCTATTTTTGTTCCAACGCCGTCTTCATTTTGAACAAGTAAAAATTTCCCCATGTCCAAAGCGCCGGTAAATCCGCCTTCCATTTTTAAAGGTTCTCCGATCATCCCTTTTCTTCCGGCAAAAGTTTTTTTCGCGGCTGTATAAGCGATTTCGGAACACTTATCTCCCAAATTTCTGTCTACGCCTGCATCTTTATAAGTAGTCATATGCGTTCTGGCTGTGCGGATTAAAGAAGATATGAGTTGCTAAGATTTTTTTCAATTCATCTTCCGCTACATTTTTGCTTTTGGTCGGGATTCTGATTTCCCAGAGTGTTCCGGTTTTTACACCCGTTATTTCTTTTATCTCCAGCCTATTTTGAATTGTTGAGAGTTTTGAGAGTCCGACAAAATCCTGCTTTTCGCGCACAAGTAGTCGTTTCACAAATACGCCTTCTTGGATTTGACCCAGGTCACCCTCTCTGGCTTCGCCATTCACCTTGCCAGAGGCGATTTTTTGTTTAGGAGTTTGGATTTTTGCAACTTCTTTGTTTGTATTTAAAAGCACTCCGCTTTGGGTAAGTTGTTTTGCCAATTTTTCGAAATTCGGTTTTCCTTTATATTCAAGTTCAATATGGGTAAATCTGCGTAGGGTAATTTTCGGCCAGCCTGAACGGTTTATTGCCATTTCAAAAGTTTCAGCTTCGTTGTCTGTAATAATAAGCGAGATAAAAAATTCAAGACTTTTTTCTTGTCTTTGGAATTGAGAAAGCGGCCAAGTTTGAATAGGTTTTACGGCAAGATGACGGGCGCGTTTTTTATCCAAACCGGCTGACCGGCGCTCCATTATTGAATCGCGCATAGAACTGAACAATTTTTCGCTTGCGATTTTTGCGCGTTCAAGATGAGGCATGATTGCCATTACATTTCCGGCAGGATTGCAGACAGCGGCCAAATTATACATTGCGCCGTTCGGATTGATCGGGAATTCTTCAGTCATTACGCCGTTTCTATCGCAGTAACGGAAAACCATTTGACCGGACTGCAAAAGGCGTTGAATTAAATCGGCGATTTCGGTCGTAAATCTTCCTTCTCCATGGGCTATCGGTGCGTATAAAATTTCGCCTTCAGCAATGTTTTTTGTGAACATGCATTTTGCGGCGCACTTTAAATGTGTCCATACATTATAGTATCCGGTTCCGAGAATTTGTCCGTCTTTAATGCGTTTATTTCGCGCCAGCGCCATAGAGAGGCGATTTCCGTCAGCTCCCGGAATAAGTCCGGTTTCAACCAGAATTTGCGCTCCGTTGCAAATGCCTAGAACCGGTTTCCCTTTTTCCGATTCCGTTTTTATGGCTTTCATAATAGGATCCAGCGACGCTATCACTCCTGCCCGTCCGCGATCTTCGTAAGAAAATCCGCCGCCTATTACGAAGCCGTCGTATTTTTCAAGTTTTTTAGGATCATCATTCCATCGGAAAAATTCACCCGACATTCCGGAACGATTTATCTCGCGCCGAGTTTCGTATTCGGTATTAAGTCCCGGGAATTGAATTATGGCGATTTTTATCATGATTATTTAAGTTTATCGCGCAGACCGTTCATCCACGCAGAGCGAAGTTTTGAAAGTTTTACATTGAGAATTTCTTTTCCGGAATCAAATGCAACGAGATATTTTTTATTTGTTGTGTGGCCAAGCTGTATTAAGGGAATTCGGTGAGCGCCGGCCAGCTTTTTAGCTTTATTTTCATTTTTTCTGCTGATTTCTAGAATAAATCCGCCTGTTTCCGAGAAAAGTTTGGTGTCTTCCCGCAGTGGTCGTATTTTTTTTGCCTTAAGATTGCCTTTTAGAGGTCTTTCATCAATTGTTGTTACTGTTATTTTTGCTCCGATTTTTCCGTGACCGTTACCGCCCAAACACATTTCGCTTATTGCGGTGGCAAATCCTCCATCGGAAATATCATGACAGCTTTCAGCCAATCCGTTTGAAATTATGTCCGTAACCGCCGCAATTTCTTGTGAAACGGTTCCAAAATCCGGATGCGGAATATTGGCGCCGAGCTGATTGAATAAATTATAATAAGCGCTCCCGCCGAGTTCGTTTTTCCGCGGACCTATCAGGAAAAGTTTGTTTCCGGGTTTTTTAAGTTGCATCGTGATAGCGCGATCTACGTTTTCAATTTTGCCTAGAGTTGCAATAACCGCTTGAGGAGAAATTGAACCTTTGCCGGATACATTATAAAAACTTACGTTTCCGGAAATGCATGGGAGAGGGATTTTTACAGGTTTTTCCGGTTTGGATTTTTTGCCCTTTTCAGATTTTTTATTTATCGGTTTTTCTTTAATTTCCCAGCGCAAACCGATTCCTCTCAATGCTGAGGAAATCCCTCGCACGCCTTCCACAAATTCAAACATTTGCGTCGGATCTTCCGGCGTTCCGTAATTTAAACAGTCAGTTATGCACCACGGAGTTGCGCCGACAGCCGCAACATTTCTACAGCTTTCAACCACGGCGTTAGCGGCTTGCCAATACGGATCAATTTGTCCGTAAAAAGGATTTGCATCCGTTGAAAGAGCTACTCCAACGCGTTTAAAATCTTCGGGCACATCTTCACGGTTTAAAAATGGAGCGATAACTCCGGCATCCGCTTGACCGGCTTCAATTACGGAAATTGCTTGTACATTTTTGTCATAAGATTCATAAATGGGGGCGCGGCATGCGATATTTTCATGAGCCAAAAGCTGTAAAAGAGTTTTATTAAGATCGCGCGGAAGAGGCAATTTCGGCTCGCGGAAAGCTTTTCTGCGCGGCTTAAAAGGTCTATTGTAAACCAATCCGGCTGTGATATCGGTGGGTGAAGCGTCGCACACATTCGCACCGCGATAACGCAAAACATAATTTCCTTTAGTAACTTTTCCGACAACCGACGCTTGTGCGTTTTTTGCGATCTGCGGCAGAGCCCATTTTTCATTGTAGTGATTCAACACCATTTTTGTGAGCTCTTTCGGCACAATCCAGCACATGCGTTCTTGCGTTTCACTGCACGCGATTATCTGCGGAGGCAAGTCTTTAATTGCAATATGTATTTTTTCAAGATCAATGTCAGCGCCGTATCCCGCGGAAGCCACCATTTCCACAGTTGCGCACATAATTCCTCCCGCCCCCATGTCTTTAAATCCCACTTTCCCCAAAAGTTCTTTTTCTTTGAAAATTTTAAAGAGGTCATAGGTCGCTTCCATCAAATGCCGTTTTAAAAACGGATTCGGCTCTTGAACCGCGCCTTTATTTTTTTCTTTGTCAGCTTCATTAAGCTGGAAAGACGCAAAAGCGGCTCCTCCCATTCCGCTTAAATCCGTCGGTTTCCCCACAATAATAATTTCGTGGCCGTTTTGTCCGGCTCCTTTTGGAGCGCGACTGTGAATAATTTCATCTTCGCTTAAAACTCCGAGCGCAACCACATTTACCAAGCAATTTTCATTAAAACTTTTATTAAAATATACATCGCCGCCGATATTCGGCACGCCGATCGGATTTCCGTATCCTCCGATGCCGTCAACAACTCCGGATGCGATTAATTTCGTTTGATTGCGCCTAATATCGCCAAAGCGAAGGGGGTCAGCAACAGCAATTACATGCGCTCCCATACAAAGTACGTCACGCACACATCCGCCGATTCCCGTAGCGGCGCCTTCAAAAGGCACAACTTGCGATGGATGATTGTGGCTTTCATGAGAAATTACAATTCCGTAGCGTTTCCCGTTTATTTTTGCAATTTCAACGATTCCGCTATCTTCGCATGGACCGAGCATTACGTTAGGACCGTCCGTCGGCAGCATTTTTAAATGGCGCTTAGAGGATTTATAAGAAGAATGTTCGGAACCTTGGATTCCCCAAATTGTGGCTTCCGTAAGGGTTGGGTCGCGACCAAGCAATTTGGAAACTTTTTTAGCTTCAACGGCGGTTAAACCTATGTCATGCTCACGCAACACTTTTGTTATTTGTTTCTCCGGCAATTTTTTAAGCTCAAGTGTTTTTTCGACGTAAGTCATATTTACAGCAGAAGGATAACATAAAAAAATAACAGGGCAAAATTAAAACGCGGAGTAAATCGCCGCCGCGTTTTAAATATCTTAAGTGTTAATTTCTACTCCTGTGTCACCCAACCCAAATGCCCCTTCACGATTTTTGTGTTGTTGGTATCGTCGGATTCTTTTACTGTTCCCCCTGTGTCTATAAAGGCTTGTAATTTCACAAAATCATAATGAGGCTGTGGAAATATAAAATTTACGCCTTTAACTCCGTCAAGAGTTGTATATTGGCAAAGATCTTGCTTCCAAGTTGGATCTTTTTTCCCACCTTCATCCAAGCTTATCGCTTTTGGCAAAACAGCGTCATATACATAATTTTTATTTGTAAAACCTTGCAGTCTTACTTTAAAGTCTTTTGCGCAGGAATTTGTATCTCCTTCATTTCTAACTTCCACAAAGAACCATAAGTCGCCATCTTTGAAGTTGGTTGATATTTTGCCAATTTTTAAATCAGGAAGATTTTCTTGTTTTGGCGGTGTCGGTTGTTCCGGAGTTTTTGCCGTAGGTATAGGTTCTTTCGGTTTTTCCGTAGTCGGATAATCAAAATGTTTCCCGCATTGGTTCGTATTTTCTGAAAAATCACCGGCTTTCACTTGGCAGAGTTTGCCGGTTGTGCCGTCTATTGCTGAAAAGTTTTTGTACGGAGGAACGTCAAAACTCCATTTTTGCATGGCTTCAGCAGGAATATTCCCCGCTATGAATGCAACGAAATTTACGACTTCGCCCGGTTGAATCACATATTTTACGCTTTGATAACCTTTGCCGGTTGTTTGCATGCCCGAGTAGGTTCCGTTGTATATTTTTCCGCTTCTGTCGCCCGGCTTTACCGTGTATTTTAATATACTGATTCCAGCTTTTCCTTCTGCAGAAACCGTTATCGGAATAGCTACTCCCGTGTATTGTTTTTTAGGAGTGGTTGGTGTGATTGAGCCTTTTTGCAATCGAGTGTTGCCAAAATAAACGGCAACGCCTGCCAAAACCGCAATGCCAACGATTGCGAAAGCCAACTTTGTGGAATTTTTCATGTTTGTTTTTGTTAAAAAATATTTTTAGCTTCAGTTTAAGCTTATTTATATTTTACCTTATTTTATCTTTCTAGTCAAATTTAACAGGTTAAGGGGCTATTTTGCCGTTTTCTATACGCACCACCTTTTGTCCGATCAAATCGGTAAGCGGTTTATTGTGAGTAGTCAGCAAAACCGTTGTTCCGCCTAAATTTATTTTTATTAAATTTTTCAGCACGCGTTTGGCGTTTTCAAAATCCAGATTTCCGGTCGGTTCGTCGGCGAGAACGAGTTTTGGCTTGTGGACGATTGCGCGGGCAAGGGCTGTCAAATGCGCTTCTCCTCCGGAAAGTTCGTGGGGAAATTGGTCTTGTAAATGAGTTATGGCGAGAGTTTCAAGTGCAGACGGAACAAGCCGCATAATGTCGGATAAATTGTAATCGCAAGCTTCCAATGCGAACGCAATATTTTCAAAAACCGTTTTATTTGGCAAAAGTTTGCAGTCTTGAAAAACGCAACCGATATTTCTGCGGTATTGTTGGAGTTCGTTTCCGGCTAATTCGCGCAAATCATTATCGTGAACAAAAACAGCGCCTTCGGTGGGCTGTTCAATGCCTAGAATAAGTTTGATTAAAGTTGTTTTTCCTGCCCCGCTGGGACCGACAACAGACACAAATTCGCCGGGCGCAATTTCCAAATTTATATCTTCCAAAATTGTGCGGTTTCCGAAATGTTTATGTACGCCGTCAAAGAGGATCATGAAACTATTTTAGCATACAAAAAAACCTCCCGCGATGGAGAGGTTTTTTGAGTTAATAAATTATTATTACTCTGCTTCCGTAATTTCCTCACACATACCTTGAGTCATACACTGATCGCCTGCCGCCGGACATGGACTTTGATTGGCTGGGCAAGCTTGTGCTGGTGCTGATACTGGCGGCGGGAATAGACATGCTGATTTTGTATCATTCCAGTACATGCCTGATGGACATGATCCGGGTGGTGATGCCTGCGGTGGTGGACTAGATGGATTTTGTGATCCTGACGATGTTTCTGATGGTGGTGGCGCTGACGGTTCTGCTGGTGCTGACGCTGGCGGTGTTGCTGATCCTGATCCCGACGTAGGCGTCGTGACATAAAAACATACTTGTAAATCTTTCCATTTATA
>JBBUCQ010000120.1:0-1384 GCA_038057715.1 Patescibacteria group bacterium
ATCAGCATCGGCTTTTGTAAAATCAAGTCGGCCGGAATTTTCAACGCCGTCAACACTAAATTTTTTAACGATTTTTTAAAACTTTTTGCGCTTTTTGCCTTCGTTGCAAAACCATCGCAAGAACAGCTGTTCCGAATATGGTCAATTTGCTAAATATATTTGTATCTCTTGGATTTTCTATGGCGCAGGAGCATCCGCCTCCTTCTCCGTTTTTTTCTTGCGGTTCAGATTTTGGTTGATTAACAGTATCAGCGCTTGCGTCGGTACTTTGAAAAGTATCGGGTAAAGCGTCCGATTTTAATTGCGTATCTTTGTTTTGTACTGGCGTATCAGTACCATTTTTTTCATCTTCTGCTGGAACAATGTCAGGGCCGGGCTTGTTGTCAGATTGCAGTGTGTCTGAATCTTTACCGGAATCCTCCGAAATTCCGATTTCAGTATCTTGACTAGGATTTGTGTCCGGATTTTGAACCGTATCTTGAGTTGGTTCAGGATTTGGCTGGACGACTTCGTCTTTAGCAATATCTAAACCCTGTGGCGTATCGGACGAAGTATCTGGCGCAGCAGACGACGTATCAATATAAACAACAGCGTCAACTTCCGGCGGACTTACCGCTATATCGGCAGGCGGAATAATAACTGATCCAGCATCGGTTTCCGGAGAACTTTCAACTGTATCCGGCATTGGATTTTCTACAACAGCAACAGGTTCAGCGACAGGTTCAATAGCTGTTGGAATTTCTGTTTGTGCCGGTTCGGCGGTTTGCGGCAATTCCGCGAAGGGAGAGGGTTCTGTGACCAGTTCAGTACCTTGCGCGGGTTCTGTTTGAGTTGTTTCCGCGCCTGCATCCGCGCCAGATTCGGCTCCTTGCTCAACAACAGTTACAGGATTTTCATTTCCAACTTCTATTTCAATGTCAGACGCGTTTTCTATTTCTCCGGTTCCCACAATCCCAAAATCCTGCCAACCAGTTCCTGAATTAAAATCTTCGCTTGTTCCGTCATGCGTGAACGTTGTTTTTCCGTTCGTCCCATCCAAATTCTTCACGCCGTGTACTTTGATTTTTACTGAATTTCCGGGAGGCAAAATGATATTCGGCGCAGGCAGTTTTTCAACTCTCGGATCCCAGCTGTGAATAAATCTAATGCTTTGCCCGGGTTTTAACATTATTTTTCCGCCTAAAACTTCAACATCCATATTTGAATGGATTGTTGATCCATCCTCAAAACCGAAGGCAAAATCGTATCCTAACTCGCTTGCGCAAATACGCAGGCCGGAAGAATTTGTTTGGAGCGGAGTTTTATCAACGCCCGACCATCCGCCTTGTTCGCAGTTTGCTTTGCACGCATCTCCGTAGTTATCCGCCGTTGTATTAACTTGGTC
>JBBUCQ010000121.1:0-1435 GCA_038057715.1 Patescibacteria group bacterium
ATACTAATATTGCCGGCGCAATAAATAGATTAGCGGAAGCTGTACGGGAATATTCCGTTAGATTAGATGTTGTACAAAGAGCTATAGAAATAGCATGCCCTGATTTTGAACTGGGAAATCCAGCCTCTATCGCCATGCTATTAATAC
Source organism: Patescibacteria group bacterium (assembly GCA_038057715.1). Classification (GTDB taxonomy): domain Bacteria; phylum Patescibacteriota; class Gracilibacteria; order UBA1369; family UM-FILTER-53-11; genus JBBUCQ01. The sequence goes on from JBBUCQ010000121.1 coordinate 148, forward strand.
GAGGTGTAGAGAACGAATTACAGCCCTAAAGCCCTAATTTCTTAAGCGTTTCTTCGCGTTCAGCACCCTCCAAAATTCTCGGCTGGGTTGTATCAATTTTCACCGGGAATAATTCAACTACCGGCTTTTCCCCTTCTTCAAAGCTGATGCGCACCGCAAGTCCGGTTTTTACATCTGCCGAGAAAAATTGATCAAATACAAAATTCCCAAGCGAATAGAAAATCACGCCGTTACCGTAATATTCAACGGGCTGAACTACGTGAGGATGGGCGCCGATTACGGCTGATGCGCCGGAATCAATAGCCGCGTGCGCAAAATCTTTTTGAAGTTGCGTCGGTTCTTTTTTATATTCAGTTCCCGAATGCATGGAAACCACAACAATATCATAAGCCGCAGATGCATTTTTAACGTCATTTTTCATTGCCTCAATATCCATTCCTGCGAGTCCGGCTGTATTATAATTTGCAATTCCATAATTTCTAGGCGGGATTTTCGTATCAACATAAGACAAAAATGCAATGGTTTTTCCTTTTACTTCAACCACAGCAGGCGCGCGCGCAAAATCCTGATTTTTCCCGCCGCCGGAAGTTAAAATCCCCGCTTTCTTCAATTCTTTTAAAGTATTTGTAAGCCCCGGAATTTGGTAATTCATCGTATGATTATTTGCAACGGACATAACGTCGTAACCGGCAAATTGCAGACCTTTTACAGTTTTCGGATCAGCACGGAAGGTCGTTGAATCTTTAGGAGTAGTCACTCCGTCTAAAATCGGCGTTTCTAAATTTCCGAAAGTCACATCGGCGCTTTTTAAAAAATCAGCGACCTTTGCAAACGGCAAAGTGTAATCGCCGGTGGCGCGCATTCTTTGTTCAACATAACGCGCGAGCAAAACATCGCCTGTTGCAACCAAAGTAACAATATCTTCGTCTTCATTTCCTGAAAAAATATTAATACTGTCTGTCTGAACATTTTGGGGAACATTATCCGAATATGCAAAAAGAGCTGCCAACACCAACATCGCCGCAACAAAAATCCCGCTCCATATAAAAATCCCGTGCATATGGGTAAATATTTTCGGTGACACATGTTCCTGCCTTAAATTATTTAAATGTTCCTTTATTTTTTTCAGGCGATGATGAAGAGGCGCTTTGTGTATGGCTAAAACGCTTTCTGACTTTTTGTTTGGTACGCTTTTTGATGGTAAAACTTTCTTGTGAACTTTTTTTGCGGGCGCTTTCTTTTTTGTCAGCGCAACTTTTTTCTTTAATTTTTTCTTAATCATAAGTGC
>JBBUCQ010000122.1:0-1477 GCA_038057715.1 Patescibacteria group bacterium
TAAAAATATCGCATGATCCGTTCAAAACTTTTTGAGCCGGAAAAATTCCACAAAATCCAATTTTTATTTGGCGTTTAAGCAAAAATATCGCGCAATCCGTTCAAAACTTCTTGATTTAAAAAACGCACAGGAAAATACAAAAACACGAGTGGCGGTGTGCTGGAAGTATCATGCAATCCGTTCAAAAGTTTTTGGACTAAAAATACGCACAAAAAAGCGCAGGAAAGTTCGTTTTAATGCGCCGCTTGCTGTCGTAAAACATCCATCACGGCTTTTTCCGTCAAATATCTGCAAAAATAAATTCCCTGAGATTGATTTAATGTCAGCACATCATCGTAATATGGCAATTTTTGCTCGCGGAATTTCTTGTGGTCAGCAATAGGTATATCCAAAGCTACCATTGCACCTGCCGGAATAATAACTTTATCCCCGCGTTCCCACGGATGCGGACATAATAATGCTTGGTTACCGTGCGATTCCGGCATGCGCTCTCCGATACCGAAACCGCGCGCATGCATTTGTTCGCTTAATATATGCAACTGTTCTGCGCCGCGTTCTACTTTAAAACCTACTTCAGCCATGTTTACTGATTGCTGACTATTTGGACGTGTTCCAACAACTCCCAACGTCGGAGCTTTCAAATCTTTCCCGTCCACCAACATAGGCTTGGCTTCTTTATCACGCGGCTCAATATTAACGCTTACCAGATTAATCCCAAGCGATTTATAATATTTATTTAAAGTTAATCTAACAGAATATATAACCCGTCTCATGTCCGGAGTTAAACCATCTCCGCAAACTTCTCCAAAAAATTCATCAAGACATTTGCTCGCCTCTTGCAATGTATCCGTATCGTGCAACGGCATTCCGAATCTCCGTGCTTTTCTGCCGATAAATCCACTGATTTGTCTCGCAACATGATCTCCCAATTTATCTCTATTAAAGTCATCCACCGGAATAATAAGTTCAGGTTCTGACCTTTGTGCCTTTTCCGCAGTTTTTTTAGCCATATTTTTAAAAATTAAATTATAGGGTATGATTTTAGCGTGGAGAATAAACAAAAACAAGAGAGAATCGGCGAACTTTTTATCTTTGGAGAGGTTATTACGTTCGCAACTTTTCCCATAATTATAAATTACGCCACAAGGTTGATGCCTCCCGTGTTTTTCGCGGCAATTAGCACCCTTTTGGCCGGTCTTTGCCTTCTCCCTTACCTCATTTTTACAAAACAAATCCGCGCAATTTTTGAACGGCGAACGATAGAACTTGTCCTCGGCATCGCAATATTCATAGTAATCATTCCTTCTGTTTTCATTTTTATCGGCACAAGCAAAACTTCCAGCATAAACACAACTTTGCTTCTCCAGACAGAACTTCTTTTTACTTTTATAATCTGCGGGCTGTTTTTCGGCGAAAAAATTACGAAGCAAAAAATTCTCGGCGGACTTGCCGTGATTATCGGCGCAACAATAATTCT
>JBBUCQ010000123.1:0-1707 GCA_038057715.1 Patescibacteria group bacterium
GTAAAGAAATTACTCCGTCTCTTCCGCGCACTTTTTCCAATAATTCCGCGTAAGAAAGAACCCTGTCTTCTTTATTCATCTCAAATTCGCCGAACTTTTCTCGGAGAATTTTAAGTCCTGCTTCCGGGATTTCGCGCGTCACATAAATATTCGCCATAATTATTAAGGTTTATATATTCCAGCCAAATATTCTTTCATCCGTTTTAGTCCTTCTTTAATGTCAGCCTCGGATGATACATAAGAAAATCTGATATATCCTTCTCCGTGTATTCCGAATGATGTTCCGGGCAAAATTACAACATTGGCTTCCTTCATTATTTTATCGGCAAGTTCAGCGGCTTTAATTCCAAGTTTTTGCAAAATAGGTTTTACGTTCACAAATAAATAAAATGCGCCCGGCGGAACTCTACAGCTCATGCCTGGAATTTCGCGTACAAGAGAAACAAGTAAATCGCGCCGTTTTAAATATTCAGCTTTCATGTATTCAACTGAATCTTGGGGACCGTTTATGGCTTCCATTCCTGCATATTGAACCATTGTTGCAGTACAAGAAACATCGTTGATTATAAGTTGTTCCAGATATTGCGTCATTTCACGGCTTTTTATAACCGCCCAACCGAGCCTCCAGCCTGTCATCGCATAAGTTTTTGAACAGCCGTTTAGAAGCACTGTCCTTTCCGGCATTCCCGGGAAACTTGTGATTGAAATGTGCTCGCCTTTGTAAACAATTCGGTCATAAATTTCGTCAGACAGAACCCATAAATCATATTTAACCGCTAAACGCGCAATTCCTTCCAAAGTTTCTTTTGTGAAAACGCCGCCTGTCGGGTTTTGCGGAGAATTTACCACTATTAATTTCGTTTTCGGCGTAATTAATTTTTCCAATTCAGTAAGTTCAAAATTAAAATCTTTTTCTTCCAAAAGAGGAAGGGGGACGGAAATTCCACCAAGATAATTCGTTACGGATTCATAAATCGGATAACCCGGATTCGGAATAATTACTTCGTCTCCCGGATCAATAAGCGCATTAATTACATGGAAAATCACTGGTTTGCCGGCGGGCATGATAATTACATCTTCGGCCGTGTATTTTGTACAAGAACGCGGAGACATTTTATCCGCAACAGCTTGCCGAAATTCATATATGCCAGGGGACGGCGCATAATGCGTTTGGTTCTCCTGAATCGCTTTGATACCGGCTTGTTTTATATTTTCAGGCGTATCAAAGGCCGGTTCGCCGATCTGGAGATAAACCAGATTTTTGCCTTGCGGTTTGAGCTCTTCCCGCTCAAATTTTTTAGCCTTGCTTACGACTGAAAATGCGTTCTCTGTTCCGAGATGCGCCAGACGTTTTGAAAATGGTTTCATATTGACTTTTATTTACTGGATTTGCGGAAAAAAGTCAAAAAGAAATGGATTTTTAGAAAATACCTAGCTTATGAAGCCTGCAAAATATATCCATCTGCAAAATTAAAGGCCAGCAAACCTCTTTAGCTCCTTTGTCTGTTAGATGTTGTTTCCATTTTTTTAATTTTGCGTGATGAACTTCAACTTCAGTTTTTACCCATTCAGATAAATTCGGATCAGCAAGAACTTCGTTTTTCCCAAACGGACGATTAACATCAATTCCAGAATCCGCCAATACTTCTGCCGGGGGTATCCCTAGTCAAATGGAACAGGCTTAATGGTTTTTTCTAGATAAGCTAA
>JBBUCQ010000124.1:0-3463 GCA_038057715.1 Patescibacteria group bacterium
TTTTAAAAGCGATCGCCGCGGCGAAACCGTCCGGGGCAAAAGGGATTTTTGTTCAATCAATTACAATCGCTTCAACCATGGGACCAGGGATCAGGTTGGATGTGAATAAGGCATTGGTTCAGGCGGGGGAGTAGGAGTGCTCCTCCAATTCCAACGTCTTTTGAAGCGCATTCAGCGCCACCTCAAGTTGCGCATCATCCGGTTCTTTTGTGGTTATGCGTTGCGTCCAAAGCCCTGGCGCGATCAGGATTTTTACAAAACTGTTATCCATGCGTTTTGCGCTCCATTTAAGGATTTCATAACCGACTCCGGCGATAAGCGGCAAAACGAAAATTCTTTGAGTTAAATTCATCCAAAAAATCGGATTGCGCGGTACAAAAGTATAAATTGCGATACTTATTAAGAAAACTATTACGATAAAACTTGTACCGCAGCGAGGATGAAAACGGGATTGGATTTTCGCATTTGCCGGAATTAAAGGGAGATTTTTTTCATAAGTAAAAATGGATTTGTGTTCTGCGCCGTGATATTCAAAAATTCTGCGGAAACTTTTGAATATTGAGAGAGTAAAAATGTAGAGTAGGAAAATTGCGATTCTGATGACACCGTCTACGGCGTTGAACGCGATATAGTGGTTTGCGATGTACGGAAATTTTCCGCGAAGATATTCCGTTATTGCGAGGGGTATGAATTTAAAAAGGAAAATGGCCAGTGCAAGCGAAAAAACTATGGAAAATGCGAATGTCAAAGTGTCCAAAATTTTGCTGGATTTTTCTTCAGCTTTTTGGTCCATGCCACCCTCTCTGGCTTCGCCATTCACCTTGTCTTCAAAATCCTCCGCATATTCCTGCGCTGAAAAATTTATAGAATGCATGCCGACAACCATCATTTCAAAAAGATTTATAACGCCGCGAACAAACGGAATTTTTAATAATTTATATTTCGCTGTAATTGATTTAAAGGGCTTATCTTGGATTTTTATTTCTCCGTTTTTTTTGCGTACTGCTGTTGCGGTAAAATTCGGCGAGCGCATCATAACGCCCTCAATTACGGCTTGTCCGCCCACGGCGAAATCTATTTTGTGTTCCATAAGGGTATTTTAGCACACCGAAAGTTCTGTTATAGTGAAGCCCGATGAAAGTGAAAATAACAAGAATTGATAAGGCTTTGCCGCTTCCGAAATACGAAACTTCGGGTTCGGTCGGTTTTGATTTTGTTGCACGCGAAGATACTGAAATTCAGCCGCATGCGGTTGCGCTTGTTCCGGGAAATGTGATTGTGGAAGTTCCACTCGGATACATGCTTCTTGTTTCTCTTCGTTCTTCAACTCCGCGGAAAAAAGGCTTGCTTAAGCCCCATGGAATAGGCGTTATTGATCATGATTATTGCGGTCCGCGTGATGAGATAAAAATTCAAGTTTATAATTTTACGGATAAGCCGGTTACAGTTTTGCGCGGTGAAAAAATCGCTCAAGGAATTTTTGTGAGGGTGGATAAGTGCGAGTTTGAGGAGGTTTCGCAGATTAAAGAAGAAAGCAGGGGAGGATTCGGGTCGACGGGATGAATTTAATTTGAATTTAATAATCATGAAAGGCAAATTTATCGCCATCTACGGCATTAACAATATAGGCAAAACAACGCACGCGAAACGCCTTTCTGCGCGTCTTAACGCGCTCGGGAAACGCGCAGTTTATGTTAAATATCCGATTTATAATCAAAAACCGACAGGACCGATGATAAATAAAATTTTGCGTTCACAAGGCAAACAAAAAATGTCCGAGGAAGAGCTTCAACTTCTTTTTGTTTTAAATCGTTATCAGTTTCAACCGAAACTTCTGAAAATGCTTCGCCAAGGCAAGATTGTGGTTGCCGAAGATTATATAGGTACGGGGATTGCTTGGGGGACTGCGAAGGGCTCAAATCAGGCAGAACTTGAAAATATGAACAAATTTTTAGTTCAACCTGATCTGGCGATTTTAATGGATGGACAGAGAGAGCTGATTGCGCGCGAAAAAAAACATATTCACGAAAAAGACGATCAGCTTGCGGAAAAATGCCGGAAGATTTTTAAAAAATTAGCCAAGAAATACAGATGGCAAGTTGCAAAAGTTGATAAAGATCCGGATATAACGGCGGCGAGAATTTGGGAGGTTATTCCAGTTTAGCTAATTGTTTTTCTAGTTTTCTAAGTTCTTCTTGATTGGCAGCTATTGCTCCGTCAGCATTTTCAATTCGGTCTTTAAAATATCTAACGTTAGCTGGATTTGGTTTACTATACTCATCATGGGGTTCGCGTCTAAGATGGCGTTCTTGTTTAGCTTTTTCTTCCTGATAGAATGTTATTTGGCTTCGTTTCCCCTCTATTGCGTTTTTTAAGGCAGCAATTCTTTCTATTTTTTGAGCCTCTGGATTTCGTTCTATGGCTTTTCTAATTTCAGAATAAGCTGTTTGAAGTTTGGACAATTGATCTTGTAATGTATTTTTTTCTTGCTCTACATTTTTTAAATAAGCTGTATGTTTTGTCAGGACACGTTGATCCTTCAAATTTAAAGATTCTTGAATATCTCTCTGCGTCTTTTCAATATCTCTATCAATTCTTCTAATATTAGATTCAACTTTATCCACTTGTTCTAAAAGAGTTTTTTCTCTGGCAAGAAGTTCTTCAGCTGTTAATTTTGTTAAATCTTCAGCTGGTTTTATATCTCGTACATCTTTTTTTGTTTCTTCCGTTACTTGTCCTATTTCTACAGGTGGCGCAGATGGACGATCGCCTTGACTGTGCAAACCTGATATTTGTTTTTCAACTGCTACTAATTCTGCTTGCAGTTCTGCTCTCCTTGTTAAAAGAGTTTCTAAATCTGCATCTGTTTGGCCTGAATTTCGTTCTTTACTCATATTCTTAAGATGATTTTATCATAATTTATTATTTTCGTCAATCTCTGTTGTCAGTTATCAGATGGCAAGTTGTAAAAGTAGATAAAGATCCGGATATAACGGCGGCAAGACTTTGGAATTTGCTAAAGTTTTAAAATTGTGATATAATCATACAATAAACGAATATAATTAAACAAAAACAAATTATGAAGAAAAATATTGTTTCTAATTTTTTGAATATACAGAGCTGTTTATCTCCTGTCTTCTCACATTTTGTGTATAAAGAAGGTGAACCTACAGGATCAGAAGTAAAAACTACGAGAGAAAAAAGAGAGCGCCAAGATTTTGCATTGGGAGAACATGAAGTATTGGCGCCAGACAAATTAAGTCAGGATTATGTCTCTCAAATAAGCGGATCCGTAGATTTTCATGAATTCGCGCGAGAATCAAAAAATAATATATTTTATAGAGACGAGATAAGTAAATCTGCTGTTCTTCTGCTTGATCTTTATACAAAGAATAAATCAATTTTTACTGATATTGGAAATTTAGAACTCCCACAAAAGAGAATGAAGCCAGATGGAACGTAT
>JBBUCQ010000124.1:3563-8314 GCA_038057715.1 Patescibacteria group bacterium
GTTGATGGTTTTAATGCTTATAATCTCGGGAAAATGTTTTTGTCTAAAGAATTTGAGAAACTTGCGCCGTGTACGCCGTCTGGAATCATTAAACTTCTTGAACATTATAAGATTTCGGTTGCCGGCAAAAATGTTACTATTGTCGGTCGCAGCAATATCGTGGGTAAACCGCTTGCTGTCATGTTAATAAACAGAGATGCGACAGTGACAGTTTGCCATTCAAAAACTCGCAATTTAACGGATTATACAAAGCGCGCCGATATTCTGGTTGCCGCTGTGGGAAGACCGAATTTCATCAAGGCGGCGATGGTAAAAACGGGTGCAATCGTAATTGATGTCGGGGTTAATAAAGTTGACGGGAAATTGGTTGGAGATGTGGATTTTAAGGCGGTTGCTAAAAAAGCGTCTTTTATTAGTCCTGTTCCGGGAGGAATAGGTCCAATGACAGTTGCTTGTTTAATGGAAAATGTAATAAAAACATTTAATATTTAACTTTTCAATATGTGCGGCATTATCGGCATTTCAGCTTCTTCTCCGGTTGTACAAGATATTTATGACGGACTCGTTACGCTTCAGCATAGAGGTCAAGATGCGTCCGGCATCATGACTTATGATGGTCGTTTTTATTTAAAGAAGGGCAGTGGTTATGTTCGCGATGTTTTTCAAGCGAGACACGTTTTAAGTCTTAAAGGGAATATGGGAATCGGACATGTGCGCTATACAACGGCAGGTTCGTACGATGCGGCGAATGAAGCCCAGCCGTTTTACGTTAATGCTCCTTTCGGGCTTGCGCTTATACATAATGGAAATCTTACAAATTACGCGGAGCTTAAAAATCAAATTACCAAAGACAACAGGCGTTATTTAAACACGGGATCAGATTCGGAAGCTCTTCTTAATGTTGTCGCCGATGAAATCGGGAAATCCAAATCAAAAACATTAAAACCGGAGCAAATTTTCCATGCGCTTAAAAATGTTTATAAAAGATTGAAAGGCAGTTATAGCATAATTTGTATGGTTGCCGGGCACGGACTGCTCGCTTTCCGCGATCCATACGGCATCAGACCTCTTATTTTCGGAAAAAGAGACGGACCGTTTGGAAAGGATTACGTTTTTGCTTCGGAAAGCGTTGCTTTGGATACTCTTGGATTTAAAATTATTAAAGATGTTGCGCCCGGCGAAGCGGTTTTTATTGATAATGAAAAGAATGTTCATACAAAACGGATTGAGCGTCCGAAATGGGCTCCGTGCATTTTTGAATATGTATATTTGGCGCGTCCGGATTCTATAATTGACAGCATAAGCGTTTATAAATCTCGGTTGAGAATGGGAAAATTTTTGGCGGCGCAAGTTAAAAAAGAAATGAAGAAAGGGCTTAAAATAGACGTTGTTGTGCCTGTGCCGGATACTGCGCGAAGCGCGGCTTTTGAAATTGCCGCACAGCTCAAATTACCGTGCCGCGAGGGACTTATAAAAAACAGATACATCGGAAGGACGTTTATTATGCCCGGGCAGGGGATTCGCAATCGTTCAATTAAATATAAATTAAATCCTATTCCGTTGGAGTTGGCCGGAAAAAATGTTTTGCTCGTGGATGATTCGGTTGTTCGCGGAAATACTTCGCGCAAAATTGTGGAGATGGTTCGCGATGCAGGAGCTAAAAAAGTTTATATGGCTTCGTGCTGTCCGCCGCTTCGCCATCCGTGCGTTTATGGAGTTGATATGCCGACAAGGCAAGAATTTATAGCGCACAACTTGGAAATTTCTGAAATTGCCAAAGCGATCGGCGTTGACGCTCTTTTTTACCAAAAATTGGAAGACCTGGTTGCCTCTGTTCGCGAAGGAAATCCGAATGTAAAAGGACTTTGCACGGCGTGCTTGTCGGGGAAATATCCTACTCCCGAAATTACAGAAAAAGTTTTGCAGGAGGTTGAAAAATCGCACAGTAAAGGGAAAATAGATGCGGAGCCGGTTAACGGCGAAGATCAATTATCATTATTATGAAAATTTTATTGATCGGAAACGGAGCGCGGGAACATTGCATCGCAGAAGCTTTGACGAGAAGCTTTGGCAGCGAACTTGCAACTTATGCAAAAGCGAAAAATCCGGGAATTTTTGCGTTATCAAAACAGTATCAGCTCGGGAGTTATACGGATGAGTCTGCCATTCTGGATTTTGCTAGAAAAGTTAAGCCGGATTTTGCGTTTATAGGACCGGATGATCCGATTGCGGACGGAGTTGCGGATTTATTGCTGGAACTCGGGATTCATTCGGTTGCGCCGCTTAAAACGGTTGCCAGACTGGAATCCTCAAAATCTTTTACGCGGGATTTGGTGAAAAAATACGGTATTCCGGGGAATCCCAAATTTAAGATTTTTTATGACATGAACGGCGTGCGTAAATTTCTGGAAGAACTCGGTGGGGAATTTGTTATAAAAGCGGACGGACTTACGGGCGGAAAAGGCGTTTTAATTTCAGGTGAACATTTGGCGGGTATTGAAGAAGGGGAAGAGTATGCGAAAAAATGCATTGGAAAATTTGGTAGAGTTGTAATAGAAGAAAAATTAGTCGGACAGGAATTCAGCTTGATGAGTTTTGTGGATGGAGTGCATGTTGTTGATATGGTGCCGGTGCAGGATCATAAGCGGGCTTTTGTTGATGATAAAGGGCCAAATACCGGCGGAATGGGTTCGTATAGCTCCAGTAATCATCTGCTCCCGTTTTTAACGCAGAAAGATTTAGACGATGCGCACGCGATTACGGAAAAAGTTTTAGCGGCGCTATTTAAAGAGACCGGCGCGCAATTCAAAGGAATTATGTACGGCGGGTTTATGGCGGTTAAAGACGGAGTCAAGCTTATTGAATACAACGCGCGCTTCGGAGATCCGGAAGTTATGAATGTTTTGCCTATTTTAAAAACGGATTTTGTGGAAATTTGCCAAGCGATTTTAGCCGGCAATTTGGATAAAATTAAAATTGAATTTGAGAAAAAGGCCACTGTTTGTAAGTATATTGCGCCGGAGGGTTATCCGGATAAACCCGTTTCCGGTCAAAAAATCACGATAGAAAATCAAAAACCCGCGTCTGTTAAAGAAGGAGATTTAAAAATGTATTATGCATCCGTTGATCAAAAACCCGACGGTCTTTATTTGAGTTCTTCGCGCGCAATTGCGTTTGTGGGAATTGCGGATACGCTGGAAAAAGCCGAACAAATAGCGGAGTCGGCATGCGGCAATGTTAAAGGTCATGTTTTTTACAGACCCGACATCGGCACAAAAGCGCTCATTGAAAAACGCGTTGAAATGATGCGGAAGTTGAGAGGGTAAGGAGAATTTATATTTTTTCCAAAAAATCAGATGGTTTAGATTCAGTTTTAGTTTTTTTAGGTTTTGGCTTTGGTTTTGGCGCTGGCGGCTCTGATTTCTCTGCAGGGGCTTTATATCCCGGGATAGGAGGAAGTTTAGTCCACCCGTCTTTGGTTTTTTCTTCCGGCGATTTTTCAGGATATCCCGGAGGTAAACCAGCCGGGAGGCTCCAGTCTTTCCAGTCTCCTTGATCTTCCAGCGTTTGTTCTTGCTTGTCGGTAACGCCCTTAATTGTTCTTAAAAAAACGCCCTCAACGGCAAATTCTCCGGTGGATTTTTTAATATATAATTTACCTTCTTTTATCTCCACTTTCCAACTCGGGACAATCAAATCCACATTTACTCCTTGTTGAGTTAAACAATAAAGACTAAGAGCAGTTTCTTTTTCTCTATTATTCGGTTCAATCCCAATTTCTTTAAAATATTTATCCAAAATATTATACAGTCTTTCATTTTTCCCTTCTTTTACTCTATATTTAAATTCTTTTTCTTTGTTTAGCTCTTCTTGTGTTTTTAATCCTTCTGATTTCGGATCTTTCAGGAGTTTGTTTAAATCGGTATCAACTTCAAATTTAAGTCCTGCCGCTTTTTGGTAAAATTCATTTCTGATATTTTCTTTCACTTTCCAGCTGCCGACTTCTTTTGTCCAATTTTTGCCTAGGATTTCTTGTTGTTCTTTAGCCATATTTTTATTTTGGTTAAGTTTTATTTTGTTAGATTATTATACCACAAAAAAACAGCACTTGGCAAGCGCCAGTCTTGTCCAAATCTAAATGGCTCATGCGATTTTATGCTAAAATAAGGTCAGTTTAACCCTATCTATGGCAGACACGCAAAATCAAAGTCATCACATTGCTTTATTTAAAGGCAAAGAAATAAGAAAGACCATTTATAAAAAAGAATGGTGGTTTTCAATTTTGGATATCGTTGGTGTTTTAACAGATAGCCCGCAACCAAAAACCTACTGGGCAAAAATGAAAGAGCGCGACACGGCATTATCCCAACTGTTCCCATTTTGGGAACAGTTGAAAATGTTCGCTCCAGACGGCAAAATGCGCGAAACAGACTGTGCTAATACCGAAGGTATCTTGCGTATCATACAATCAATCCCATCCCCAAAAGCCGAGCCGTTAAAACGCTGGCTGGCTAAAGTCGGCTATGAAAGAATGCAAGAAATAGAGAATCCTGAACTGGCGACAAAAAGAACGAGGTTACTTTACAAACTCAAAGGATATCCAGAGGATTGGATTGAAAAACGAATGCGCGGCATTGCTATCCGTGAGGAATTGACAGACGAGTGGCAGAAGCGCGGTGCAGAAAACGAGCGCGATTATGAAATTTTGACGGCTGAAATATCCAAAGCAACATTTGGCATTACGCCTAGTG
>JBBUCQ010000125.1:0-2181 GCA_038057715.1 Patescibacteria group bacterium
CTTTCGGAAAAAGAAGCAAGCGGTTTTGAGATAACAAAAGCCTACATTAAGCCATTTAAGAGCTTTGTTCAGGTTTCGGAAGGCAATGGTAAAAAGGTATTTGGCAAGGCGTTTTTGAGGATACAGTAATAATTTTTTGTAATATTTATTCATCTCGCCGTGTATTATTATATATGTAGCATATACAATAATTTTTAACTTTATTTTTATGAAAAAAATCACGGGTTTTATTATTGCTTCCGTTGTCGCGGTTATTATTAACGGATTATTTTTTGTGCCGGTCGGATTATTTGCGAAGGAAACTGCTCCGGCTTTTCCCGATGTCCCCAAAGAGCACCCCTTCGCCCAAACAATCGAAACACTAAAACAAAAAGGTTTTATTAAAGGCTATCCTGACGGAACTTTTTCTCCGGACACAACGGTTTCCCGCGCTGAATTTATAACAATTATAATGGCATCAACCGGCGAAAATTTGTCGGGAGCCAATTGTTTTAAAGATGTTAAAGATGAATGGTTCGCAAAATTTGTTTGCGCCGCTAAGAAAAAAGGATTTATAAGCGGATATAAAGACGGAAATTTTAAACCGGCAAATAACATAAATTTAGCTGAAGCAAGCGCTGTTTTGGCAAAGGCATATAAATTAAGTCCTTCAAAATTAGCTAAAGGTGAGCCGTGGTATAAACCTGCTATAAAAAAGCTTGAAGCGAAAAAAGCGATTCCCGTCAGCATTGATTATTTGGATAAAAAAATAAGCAGAGCCGAAACCGGAGAAATGATTTTACGCTTAAAAGGTAAAATTGAAACAAAACCCACAAAAAGTTTTACGGCGTTGGCTTCCGAAGTTCCACAAATTGAATCTTGCGCTGAACTTAAAGAGAAATTCAATATCGGTTATTATAAACAAAATTTAAACAGAGGCATTGAAAAAATGGCGTTGTTTGAAATGGCTCTACCTGCCCCGCCTAGCGGGGTGCCGACGAGCGGAGCAGTACCCTCCGCCACAACCTCCGAATCCGCGGATTCCGCATCATCACCGTCCGAATCGGTATCTCCGGAATCTTCCTCGGATTATTCTTCCACAAACGTACAAGTTGAAGGCGTTGACGAGTCAGATGTTATAAAAAACGACGGGGAATTTATTTATATGGTAAGCGCAAATGTTGTGCGAGTTATTAAAGCGTTTCCGCCTGAAAAAATGAACGAAATTGCAAAAGTTGAAATGTCGGACAAGAATTTTCAGCCGTCCGAAATATATGTTAGCGATAATAAACTGGTTATTTTGGGCTCCACTTATGTAATGAATGAAGCAAAAGGCTATTCCGCCTCCCGCGCAAAAGTTTACATTTTTGATATTTCCGATAAAGCCGCAATTAAAGAAATTCGCAATATTGAATTGGATGGATGGACGATTTCTTCTCGAAAAATCGGCAATCGTTTGTATTTGGTTGTAAACAAAACGCCTAATTTTTATGGGGTTTTGGAAAAAGAAATTGATACACTTGAGCTTCTGCCTCATTTTCGGGATTCCGTAAAAGGCAAAGAAGAATTGGTTTCCTCTTGCGGCGGAATTCGTTTTATCCCCCAATACGATCAGCCGAATTTTTTGACCGTGGCAAGTATTAATATTGATGACGAGAATGAACCCATGAAACGCGAAACGATTATGGGGGCGGGGGATACGATTTATGCTTCAACCGGCAGTTTGTATGTTGCGTCCCGGCGTTATGAATATCCGGTTATGGGAACTTTTAAAATTTGGGGAGGTCCGGTCTGGAATTATGATCAAAAAACGGCTTTGTTTAGATTTAATTTGGAAAACGGCGATGTAAAATTTGCCACAAAAGGCGAAGTAAAAGGCACGCTTTTGAATCAATTTTCAATGGATGAATCGGGCGAGGCTTTTAGAATTGCTACGACAATCGGCGAAGTTTGGAATCAGCAAACTCCGTCAAAAAATAATTTATTTATTCTGGACAAAAACGATTTAAGCAAAATGCTTGGCAGTATTGAAGGTATTGCGCCGGGCGAAAAGATTTATTCCGTGCGGTTTTTGGGCTCTCGCGCGTACATGGTGACTTTTAAAAAAATTGATCCATTTTTCGTGATTGATGTTTCGGAGCCGACTGCGCCAAAGATTTTGGGTGAATTGAAAATCCCGGGTTTCAGCGATTATCTCCATCC
>JBBUCQ010000126.1:0-1714 GCA_038057715.1 Patescibacteria group bacterium
GTTAAAGGGAAATATTCCTGCGCAACCGTTTCGTTGTAGCAAAAATAAGACATTTTCGGATGGAAATATTCACCGAAAATTCCTTCGCGTTTCATTTGTTCAATTATGCGCGGACGCAAATTTTCGTATTCTTCTTTCGTATATTGTTTATTCAAAATGCAATAAGATTTATGTTTAAGCCCGATGCATCCGAATAAATTATTGCTTGAAACGCAGTAGCTTGAATACCAGATGTCATGGCATAAATGGCACCAGCATGAGAAACATATCCGCTGGTTTTGATAGTGGCAAATATATTCATAACAAAGTTCGCATTCTTCCATGTAATTGCAATCGTGGCAGTCTTTCATGTCTATGACTTGGCAACAGTAAGAGCAGTCTTCGCATCGCTGAACATCAAAGCAATCCATGGCGTTTTTGGAGCTGTAAATATAATCGCCCATGCAGTTTTCGGTATTTAGCATGTGGGAAAATCTGCGTGGGGATTTTAATTTAAGTTCTTCAAATTGTTTTTTTATATTCGCGATTTGCCCCGGATCGTTTAAATTAAGTTGGGTTTTCGCTTTTAAAAAATCTTCCTTTGAATAAGGTTTATTAAAAATGTGATACTCTTTTTTGCGCAAACCGGAACAGCCTATGCAGTTTTGGCATCCTTGGCAGTCGTAGCAATAAATCAATCCGTTGCTGTGCGCGCAATCTTGGCAGAAAAAACATTCGTAGCATTTTTCGCATGTTACGCAGTCATAACAAAGTTCGGAGTCGCGAACAAGAAGCGAATCAATGCAGGTTTTGCAGTAATAAGGATTTCCATAAAGACAGTCTTCGCAGTAAACGGAGCCGAAAATCATGTAGCAGTTTTTATCAGCTGCAGCATAATTTGAATAATCGCAATTTTCATTATTGGTTCCGTTAAACGCAATCGCGGGCACGACTTTTTGCAATTCGGAATATTGTTCAAAAAAAGATTTATTAAAATCATACGGTCGGCCGAATTGCGTTCCGTCCCAAGAGTCGCCGTGCCATTCGTCGGGCGCATACACGACCCACGGATCATTCGGATGAAGGCATGAAAAAATTTCCTTGCCGGAAAGAGAGCTTTTTCGTTTGTAAAGCGACCGTTCGTTTCTGAATGTAAAACGTCTGCGTCTGCGTTCTTCAGGGCAAAGAGTTGGCGGCGGTACTCCTATTTTTTTATAAAATTCCAAATCACGGTCTGTGATCGTAAAAGGTTTTCCGGAGATATTGCAGATGGCTTGTTGAGGCATATAAATGCATTTTATTATAATCTGTCCCAAACCGCCACGGTATCTTGCAAAGGGAAAGTCGGGCTCCAAAATCTTCCGCCGTAATCTTTTTCGCGCCTTAATTCTTCTTTAATTTCCGCTACGCGCTTAAAATATTCTTCTTTTTTATACGGCTGGTTTAGAATGTAATATTGTTTATGATTAAGGCTTATACATCCGAAACAATTTGAACTGTTCGCTACAAATTCACAAAATTCGCAGTCGCTCGAAGTCATACATTGAAAACAAAAATTGCAATTATTTAATATATGCGAACTTGAAATTTGGTAACAGAATTGTGCTTCTTCCAAAATTGAAATATCCCAGCAGTCGTGCATTTGTTTGCATTCTTCAAGATATCCGCTGTCTTGGCATTCGCTTACATCAAACGAATACCAAGTGTTTTTGGAATTATAAATATTATCGCCGAA
>JBBUCQ010000127.1:0-11145 GCA_038057715.1 Patescibacteria group bacterium
AGTATGTTGGGACAACGGTTTTTTTTCTTCTTCTTGTAGTTTATGTAGAACATCCAGCAATACATCTATAAATGGATCCGGCATACTTTGTTCCGCAGGGACGGGTCCGGTTCTTCCCGTTACTCGAGTTCGGAGGTCAGCCGCTGATTGTCGTTGTTTTGCGAGCGCCACATGGTGCAAATATTCCATATGCTTTGTAATTTCCTGTAATGTCGGAATTTTTGCATGCACTTGTTTTAAAAATTGAATTTGTCCGGGCGTTAAATATTGAAATCCGGGTTTGTTCGCCGCATTAGCGGTTAATTCCACATATAAAGCCAGCAACGAAAAAAATCCGGTTTCGCGATGAATTCTTTTGTACACGGCTAAATTTTGAGGCTGTTGTCTGTAATATTCCAAAGCGCCTCTAAGACTTTTGTATAAATTCTCGGCGCGTTTTTGGTCCAATAAATCGTCTTCATAATTTATTCCGTCGATTAATAAGTGGTCGCCTACTATTTGGTCGGCTATTTCGTTTTCTTTTCTTTCTAAAAGTTTTTTGGCGAAAGAACGGACTTTTGCTCTAATGCCGTCTGTTTTTGGTGCATCACGAGACGAAGAAGCAGGGGACTGGTTTTCACCTCTTCCACCTCTTCCATCTCTTTCGTCGCGCAATAGGCGTGTAATATCAACGACGGTATCGCTTTCGGGATCTCGCATAGCGCCCATTATTAACATATCTCACGATAAATTGGTAGCGCCAGCGGGAATCGAACCCGCCTTTCCACCTTGAAAGGGTGATGTCCTAACCGATAGACGATGGCGCCAAAACGTAAATTACGATTGAGAGTATAACAAAATAGTTTATGAAATAGAAATATGATATATAATCGCATCATGAACGGCTACGTTACAAATATCGGCAAAGAAACTCTTGAGAATACGAATTTCCGGAAAGTTTTATATACTTCGCGCTTTAGCCAGCTCGTAGTGATGCATTTAAAGTCGGGTGAGGAAATTGGCGAAGAAGTGCATCAACTTGATCAATTTCTCCGGATTGAAGCGGGTCGCGGTAAAGCGATTTTGGATGGCGTTGAACATGATATAGCCGAAGAATTTTCGGTTTCTGTTCCTGCAGGTGCGCGGCACAATATTATAAATACTTCTTCAGCCGAGCCGATGAAGCTTTACACTATTTATTCTCCGCCGGAACATCGCGATGGAACTGTGCATGCGACAAAAGCCGATGCAATGGCGGATGAAGAAGATCACTATCACGCCATATAAGAACAAAACGGCTTAATATCTGTATACGGACTTGGCCACCACCATTTGCCGTATGTTCCGTCGCGTTTTAATTCGTCTTTTATTTGGGCAATGCGCTTGAAATATTCTTCTTTGCTGTATTTTTGATTTAAAATTTCATATTCTGCGCGATTGCGCGAAACGCATCCGAAGCAATCGTGCGAATTAAAAACATATTCGCAGTATTCCAAATTTTGGCTGTACCAACAGACACTGCAGAAATTGCTGTTAAAAAGCGTGACGCCGCTATGGCACATGTAGCAAAGTTCCGAACCCAAGCTTGAATAATTTATATCAACGCAATCTTTAACATGATGGCTGTTGAAAACGTACATGGTGTCTTCTTGTTCACTGACGTCAAAATCGTAAAATGCGTTTTTTGAATTAAAAATATGGTCGCCGACGCAATTTTCGTTATTTGAGCCTTGCATGCCGACATGCGGAAGCGAAGTTTTTAAGTTTATAAATTCAGAGGGCGGCGTGTCTAAACGGCGATATTGTTTTTTTAGCTCTGCGATTTTCTGGAAATATTCGTCCTTTGTATGCGGTTTATTAAAAATAAAATATTGTCTATTGCGTAAATTTACGCTACCGAAACAATTTTGGCATCCTTTGCAGTCGTAGCAAAAATTTAGGTCCGAACACGCGATACAATCTTGGCAGAAATTGCAGTCGTAACAACTTTGCATATCGGCGCATTCGTAACAGAGTTCGGATTTTTCGGTGAATACGCAATCAACGCAATCGCGGCTTACTCCAACCCAAAATCCATACATGCAATCTTCGCTGTTTACATGACCGACAATTAAATAACAATTTTTTCCTCCGGGATGATAAGGCGCGTAATCGCAATTTTCACTGCGCGTTGTGACAATGCACGGAAACGGGCGGGATTGGCGTAAAGCCTGTAATTGATCAAAAAAATGCACGAATTGATTGTAACAAAAATGAAACAAAAAATCTTTAATTGCGTTATAATAATAGCGTATTTTGGGCTTTATTAAAGCATTAACTGATTATGAAAGTTTTCAAAAGAATTCTCGCGGAAGTTTTTAAGGCGAAAAAAACGGTTTTGTTTCTCGTCAGTTTGCTTGTGGTCGCTTCCGCTTTTGATGTCGCCATGCCTTTTATCGCGCAGAATTTGATAGACAAGCTTGTGAATGCTTTTGCTTTAAAACAAGCGATTCCGATGACAATCGTCATAATCGCGGCAGTAGGAATTTTTGCGGTTACAACAATTGCGAATGCGCTTAATATGATTTATGACTATAAACTTTTTACTTTTGTAACAAAACTGGAAGACGAATTGCGTTTTAGGGCTTACCAGAAATATTTAAGTTTACACGCGCTTTATCATCATGAAACAAATTCGGGCCAAATTATCGGCAGAATTGATCGCGGCGCAGGAGGTGTTTATGAAATTTTAAAAGATGTTGTGGGAAGTTTTGTAATCCAGCCTATCCTCATCGTTTTGCTGGTTGTAATAGCGCTTTTTTTAAAAGACCCGATTATCGCCGGTCTTATTATCGCGCCTTTGCCGATTTATATCGGAGTGATTATTCCTCTCGCAAATCGTATTTATACGACTGAAAAACGCGCGCATGATATTTTTGAGGATTTTCACCGCGAAGAATACGATGTAGCGGCAAATGTTTTGACCGTAAAGCATTTTTCGCAGGAATCGCGCGAAACGGCAAAACAGAAATTAATGCGCGGGCTCGGACGGCAGGAACAATATAAAGCTGAAAGATATTGGAAATTAAGCGGAGTTTTGCAGACCGCAGTTTCAACGATTGGCCGTGTTCTTATGATTATTGTCGGTGGATATTTTACGATAATCGGACGGGCAACTGTCGGCGAGTTTGTGCTTTATATAACACTCCAAAACATGGCGTATCAGCCTCTTTGGCAGTTGGGCGTTTTATTCGCGATGTTGAGGCGTTGTCTTGCGCGCGCGGAAAGAATTTTTAGGGTTTTGGACGAAAAACCGTTGGTTGTTGATAAAGAAAATGCAATTAATTTGCCGCCATTCAAACGTGCTATTGAATTTAAAAATGTTTCATTTTCTTATAGAAAAGAGCGTGAAGTTTTATGCGATATAACGGTCAAAATTCCTGCCGGACAAATGACAGCCCTTGTCGGCAGAAGTGGAAGCGGGAAAACGACTTTTGTGAATGTGCTTTTACGTTCGTTTGATCCGCAATCCGGTGCGGTTTTGATTGATGGCTGTGATTTGCGCTCCGTTACGCAGAAAAGTTTGCGCGATCAAACAGCAATTGTTTCGCAGGAAGTGAATTTATTTTCGCGCAGTATTGCTGAAAATATTGCGTATGGAGTGCCGGACGCAACTCCGAGTGAAATTTCACAGGCTTCAAAACTTGCGTACGCACATGATTTTATTATGAAAACTCCGGAAGGATACAATACTATGGTGGGGGAGCGCGGAGTTAAACTTTCCGGAGGCGAACGTCAAAGAATTGGCATTGCTCGCGCAATTTTGCGCAATCCGAGAATTTTAATTATGGATGAAGCGACATCGCATTTAGATACCGAATCCGAGCGTTTTGTGCAAAAAGCCACGATGCATTTAACAGAAGGCCGTACAACAATCGTTATTGCGCATCGGCTTTCAACGGTTTTGCATGCCGATAAAATTTTGGTTTTTGACAGAGGCAAAATTGTAGGAGAAGGGCGACATGCAGAACTTTTGGAGAAAAACGAAATTTACAGCAGGCTGTATAAGTTGCAGTTTGAAGAATAGTTGTTTGCGGCAGTAAAAAACTTCTGATAGAATGCAGTCTTATTAAAAATACTTATGGAAGAAGAAAGATCATTAGCCGCCAGAGAAAATACCGAATTAGTATTGCCTGGCGGCTCGCAGGAGGCCAGATTGCTGGAAGTGGTTGATAATTTTAAAAGGTATCAGCGCCGTCAATTTAGAGAATCTTGGCTTGGAGAAAAATTAAACCGATTTTTATTTAAGGAAAACTATGAAGGAGAAGAACGAGAAGGCTGGCCATTAAAAGGTTGCTGGAATTTTGCTTTAGTAAGTTCTTTGTGGAGTTTACATTGCGAAGCTTCTTGGCATAGCCGTAAATTAAACGGAGAGGAATTTGGTGGTTTTGATATGGATGATTGGATTAAAAGATCGCCAGATGGCCGTTTTCGCCTACGTAAAAACAAAAAATGGTGGTTTGGTTTAAATCCAGACGGGACAATTTGTATTCCGGAAACGAATTTAGCTGTTTCTCGTACAACCAATTTGGCGGAAATTGTTCAGGGTGATGCAAAAAAATTAAGACAATTATATTTAGAAGCTTTAATTCTTCAGTTATATAAAGATTATTCGCGAGCTCCAAGTGAAAGAAAAGAATGCGTAAGAAAAGATTTACTTGGTTGTCTGCCGAACGGTTTAAGCAATTTCGGAATTATTTTAGAAGCAATGCCGAATATTCCGGTTTACGATGGGCAAAAACAAGGAGTTATTTTTAAAGACGGCTGCGCTTATCGTATAGCTTTTAAAGGTTCCTCCCAAAGAAAAATAGAAGTGACTGCTTATTGTTTGGGTTATGTTAATGGAGAGCCGTTTTTTGAGCTAGACGCTCGCAGACTGCCTTTCGTAACGCCGTGTTATTTAGGGCAACAAGGTTTTGTAGGATTAACTATTTCAGGGAAGCCCGTTTTTGTAACAGAAGACGGTGATCTTTATACGAAAGTACCTCAATATATCGGGTCTCAGATTGTTTAAACTTTACTGCTCATGTTTTTTCCTGTATTCCTAATTTAGAAATTAAAAATTTTCATCATGCGTTCAAAAATTACAGTTGTAGGCGCCGGATTCGTAGGTTCAACAGTTGCCCATTGGCTTGCGGTTCATGAACTCGGGGATATTGTCCTGCTTGATATTGCGGAAGGAATTCCACAAGGGAAGGCGTTGGATTTGCTTGAGTCCGGTCCTGTGGAAGGTTTTGATTTAAAAATAAAAGGCACGAATAAATATGAAGATACGACCGATTCGGATATTGTAGTTATTACAGCCGGAATTCCGCGAAAACCCGGAATGAGCCGAGATGATTTGATAAAAACAAACGCGGGAATAATGAAATCCGTCTGTGAAAATGTAAAAAAATATTCGCCAAACGCTATTTTGATAGTTGTCAGCAATCCGCTTGATGTAATGGTTTATGTTGCGTGGAAGGTGACCGGTTTTGCGCCCAACAAAGTTATTGGGATGGCGGGAGTTTTGGATTCCGCGCGCATGCGAACTTTTATAGCCGAAGAATTAAATGTTTCCGTTGAAGACGTGACGGCGTTTGTTATGGGCGGCCACGGAGACACAATGATTCCCGTTATGCGTTATGCGAATGTCGGCGGAATTCCATTAAGCGATTTATTGTCAAAAGAAAAAATTTCTGCGATCAGCGAGCGCACAAAAAACGGCGGAGCTGAAATTGTGGAACTTTTAAAAACCGGCAGTGCTTATTTTGCGCCGGCCGCATCGGTTGTCGCCATGGTTGAATCAATTTTAAAAGACAAGCGCCGCGTTATGCCGTGTGCCGCATATTTAAACGGCGAATATGGAGTTAAAGGCTTATTTATCGGCGTTCCGGTTATCCTCGGCAAAAACGGCGTTGAGAAAGTGATTGAAATTAAATTGAATGAAGAAGAGCGTGCGCTGTTTTCAAAAACAGTGGAGCATGTAAAAAGTTTGGTTGAGGCTACGAATACATTGATACATTAAAATCATATGATACAAATATTAACCGTGATTGCACCATCACTTCCGCTTCTCTGAAGTTAAACAATTCAATGCCCCCATTAGATCAATTCCACGGAACAGACCATTGATTGGTAGTACCCTCACACCAGCTCGCTCATAAGCATGTACCGCTGACTCATCGAGTTCTTTAATGCCATATTGTGGAAGTGAAATTTGAGTAATTTGCTTACCATTCTCCAAAAAATTTTCAACCAATGCATTATTATAACTTATTGGGGACACATATCTTTGAAAGTATGGAATTCTAATGACATTAAATCCTTGCGATTTCATGTCGGCAGCTATCCGATCCAGATCCTCCTGATTAGAAAGGGATTCTGTTGCATTGCGGAATTGCTTCAATGCTCCGATAGTTCTTTCAATTAGATAGGTGTTGTCTTCATATTTTTGAAGCTCCACAGTCGCTTTATCAAAATCAGTATCCTTCATCTTTTCTAAAATTTCTTTTGTCAATTGCGGATCAGCAATTGCAATCGTATTGTTACTAAGTGGAGTGAAATATAAATCCAGATGAAAAACAGGCTCCGCTTTGTCCATATCGGTTTTGAGAGGAGCTAAATACTCGCCTGCATTGCCATGTTCATCAATTTTTTGAGTAAATCCAACCACTATTACTTCCTTCCCAAACTGTTTTTTAAATTTCGCCACCACTTTTTGAACATTTTCAGGTGTTGCCAATTCCCCTGCGGGTATATTTTGTATGATCGTTATTGCTCCGACGAAGAGATATTTCCCTGAAGCCCTCATGTCTCCACCATCAAAAATAAGAGGAGAGGTTATAAGCCGCTCGCCCGTTGTTGCTACAATACGGTCAGCCACATCCCTATCGCCGTGACCGGGATAATAAGTTCTTCCTCTCGGTTCCATTACGACATTTTTGCCATCGGACGTTCTAGTCATAACATAGCTATCTCTTGCCCAAACGCTGATATCTTTATCATTTACACCCATGACAATGAAACGGCAACGAGAGGATGGAATATCAGCTATTTTCATTTTTCCCAAGAAATCTCTTTTCTCTTCCTCCGAAGAAACTACCATAGTTATCAAAATATCTGGTCGATTTTGTAGAAATGAAATATATGCAAAATCGAAATAATCACCGGATCGTTGAAAAATCACTTCCTGTATTTTACCTTCTGTATTTGAAGCAATTTCGACTGAACTTTCCAATTCTTCAAGTTTGTCTCGTCTCGTCTCTATAAGCTTTGCCGCCTCCCTTGTCATATCAGTAGTATCCGTAAGATCAGGAGATGATGGTACTATTTTTAATGGTTGAGATTGTTCTATTGGGTCCATATTGATTTTTAATCCTTCCATTATATCAAATTTTGATCTGATTTTCCAGACTTGCTTGCTTTATAAGGATTTTGGATCGCCAAAACCAAAAATCGCCTCTAATTCCTTCTCCCAAGTGGCCCCTTCGGCTCCATAAAAATCTGTTTTTCCGGTTGCTGAAGTTTTTCCACAATATCGCTGTTTTGAACTTCATTAAGCGATTGCGCATCCAGTACATTTTGTTTTAAAATTTTATTTTCAGATTCCAGTTTATATTTTTGCATCTGATTTTCCTTCAGCCTATAGCCCTTTTCGGCCGTATTGGTGCTTTTTACAAAATAATAAGTGGAAATTAAAAGCAAAAGGGCAGTAAGCGTATATGTAAGTAATTTTAATACCTTGCGAACCTCAACTGATAAAGGAATTCTTTGCATTGTTATTTTTCAGCTTTAAATTGTTCCACCCGCACCGATATTACTCCGGCCGACGTACTTTCCAAAGCTGAAAATGCGCTTTTGGAAAGATCAATTATTCTGCCTGGTACAAACGGACCGCGATCATTTACTACGACCTCAATTTGTTTGCCGTTATTCATATTCGTAACTTTAAGTATCGTACCGAAAGGGAAATCGCGGTGCGCCGCAGTCAGATTTTTTTCTTTGTATTCCAAGCCTACGGTGAGTTTTGTTTTGGCCAATCCGTCGGCATACCAGCTTGCATAACCGAATTGCGCATTCGCCTTATTTTGTAAAAAACGATAGAGAATGGTTGCCATTTCTCCGCGGTTTAATTTTTTGTCGGGAGGAACAACTTCTCCGTTTTGCTGTTGCAAAAGCATGTAGTGATTCACCGCATACGCAATATCTCTCGAGAACCATGCATCGGCGGGAATGTTAGGAGGAGATGGAGATGTCTCGGCGATCGTATTTATTTCAGCGCTCTGGAAAAGCATTCGTAAGGCTTCAGCGAGATTTATTTCAGCGCCCGGCTTAAAATATTTCCCGTTATTATATCCTTTTACGATGCCGAGATGTTTTGCTTCTTTAGCTACGCCATAAAACCAATCTTTCTCGGAAACGTCGTCAAAAATTTTCACATCCGAAGGCTTTAATATTTTCAATTTTGCATTTCCGGATTCCACCCCAATCTGCAGGTGTTTAATTTTTGAAAATTCCGTTTTTTCTCCGGTTTTTAAATTTTGAATTGTAAAACTTGTGGATTTAGGAAAGCTGATTTGTATCGGATTTTCTTGAGTTATATTTTCAGCACTTTCATTTTCGGGAGCAACCGAACGTCCGGTTGCTTTAAAAATCATAGCAAGAGCTTCAGCGCGATTTACCGAATTGTCAGGCTGAAAAGTTCCGTCCGAATAGCCCTCTATAAGATTTTGCCCCTTTAAATATTCAGCCGGTATAAAAAATTTTGAAATCGGAGGAACATCGGAAAAAACTTGTGCAAAAACAATTGCAGGCAAAAACCATGTGAGAAATGCCGCAAGAAGACAAATTGTAGTCAGCTTTGGATTTTTCAATTTGAACTTTTAACTTTGATAGTTACCGCTCTTTCCTCTCCTTCGCCCGTACTTTCGGTTTCTATATCTTTAAATTCGGGCTCCGCTAAAGCAAGATGAATTACTCGCCGGAAATAAGGAGACATTGGTGGCAGAACTTGCGGCTCAAGAGTTTTTCGGGCAAGCGCAACTTTTTTAATTGCCGTGATCAATACGCTTTCTTCTTGGCGTTTTCTGTAGCCATCAACATCCAATACAATAAAAACACTTTGATTTGCGCGTTTCCATACCAAGGATTTTAGGACGTGCTGTAGAGCGTAAATTGTTTCTCCGTGATAGCCGATTAAAGTCGCCGCTTCGTCGCAACTTATATCAATATGATAAACCGGATCGCCCTTGGCCGCTTTTTTATCGGTTGAAACTTTAAAACCGCGAAACGGTATTCCCATGTTTTTTAGGATTTCCGCCAGTGTTTCCT
Organism: Patescibacteria group bacterium; assembly: GCA_038057715.1. Taxonomy (GTDB): domain Bacteria; phylum Patescibacteriota; class Gracilibacteria; order UBA1369; family UM-FILTER-53-11; genus JBBUCQ01. Next base: position 9,331 of record JBBUCQ010000127.1, read on the forward strand.
GAATAAGGTCTTCAATTGACATATAAACTTGAGCTGATTATAACATAGTTTTCCTGTTTGCTATGACTTGTTGTCCGAGAGCGAATAGAGTTGAAATTCCCCAATAAAGCCCGACTCCGGCGGGAACGGATGCCGTAAATATCGCTATCATAACGGGCATTATATAAGTCATTGTTTTATTCGCAGTTTCCATTTCAGAAGACGGTTCTTGCTGTTTATCTTCATCCTTTTTATTTTTATTAAATGTTGTCAGCTTAAGCTGGAAAAATTGCAAAGCCCCGACGATAAGAGGTAAAACATATTTATTTACCTTTGTAAGTTCAAGAATTCCGAGAAAATTCGTATGAACGTCATTTAAATCAACATCTTTTAACGGGTTGTATAAAAGATAAGTGCTATCCGGATTGAGGCCGTTTTGTATAACGTAAAAAAGCGCAATAAGAACCGGAAATTGCACAAGCATGGGAAGACAACTGCCAAAAGGATTAACTTTGTGTTCTTTCCAAAGTTTCATTGTTTCGGCAGCAATCCGTTCCTGATTTCCCGCAAATTCTTTTTTAATGCGATTGAGTTTAGGCTGAAGCTCCTGCATTCGGCGCTGGGAGATAATTGCACGTTGGGAAGGAACGAGAAGTACCAAGCGTATCAAAATCGTCAAAATTATTATTGCAAAACCAAGGTCGCGCATGGGCGCAATTTTTACTAAAAATACCAAAGTGTTATATAAGGGTTTATAAAAAGCGGTTCGGAAAAGTTTTCTCCAAAAACCGGCTTCGCTAACCGTAAATTCCGAAGATGAGGCTGAAAGTTCTTTGCCGTCTTTGTCGGTCGCTTTTACGTCTATTTTATAGCGTCCGGCGGAACCAAAAAGAGAATAGTTCCAATATTTGTAACTTACAGGACTTTCCGAATTTGGTTGAATTGTAATGTCAGGGGCTATTTCACAATTTAGCTTTGCAGACGCACTCTTTTCTTCAAATTTCTCGCCGGTTTGCAAATAAACAGTCAAAGGATTTTTCGGGCAATTTGATTTTATCGTTAGAGGATCGGCGGTATTATTTTTGATTTTTATTATTACTTCAGTGCCTTGTGCGAAATCGTTTTCCGCCATTTCAGCAACGAGAGGGGATGCCCCGCCTGGCGGGGGAGCCTGCGTTGCCGGTTTCTTTGAAAACAGCTGCATCGTAAGCAGCATAATCAGGAAGAACAGCACCCAAGTTATAATTTTCTGTTTTTTCATAAGAAGTTTTATAGTTGTTGGAGGCCCCGTGCCGTTTCCTCCTTAATCTCGTCCCAGTCCGCATCTATTATTTTGCGAGAAACCAAGACTACGATATCGTAGCATTTTGGAGATAAAACGCCAGTATGTATCGCTTCGTAGATTCTTCGGCGTATGAAATTTCTTTCCACAGCCTTTTTGCTGATTTTCCCGGAAACGATAACGGAAAAGCGCAAATGCGGCATGCGCGAAGGCAAACCGCGTAATTGAAAAAACTTGCCGTTTATCCGCCTGCCCTTTTTTATAATATATTCAATGCGCGCTTTATTGCCTATTTTGAATTTTCTGGGAAGCATATTTCGCAAAGACCGCTATTATACCGTCAATTTATGTCGTCCTTTTGCGCGGCGGCGATTTAAGGTTTCTCTTCCGCCTTTTGTCCTCATGCGGCTAAGGAATCCATGTCTGCGATTGCGTTTCCGCTTTTTTAGTTTTGTTAACATAGAAAGTTTTTATAAATGCTTGGTTAATATAGCTGTAGTTAATGAAGAAGTAAACTACATGCTAAAAATGTCCCAATTTTCCCGCGGCAAGCC
>JBBUCQ010000128.1:0-1771 GCA_038057715.1 Patescibacteria group bacterium
TTTTCTTTCAGCCTGAAATTCATCTGCTGGGTTTGTTCGTTGAATTTCTGCCCGATTTCTTTCATGCGCGCGTTGAAATTCTCATTCAGCATTTTTAAAGCACTGTCGTCATTAGGTTTTGATAGAGCAGATAGGCGCTGATACAAAAGGAAAAAGCCTACTGCGACGACCGAGATAACTGCGATAAAAATGAGTTCCATAACGCGGATATTATAACACACACCAGCGTCGGAATCTCGGAAGAATTATTGGTGCGACTTTTGAACGGATTTTACAATACTTCCAGCACACCGCCACTCGTGTTTTTGTGTTTTGCTGTGCATTTTTTAAATCAAAAACTTTTGAACTGATTGTGTAATATTTTGGCTTAAACGCCAAATAAAAATTGGGTTTTGTGGAATTTTTCCGGCTCAAAAAGTTTTGAACGGATCATGCGATATTTTTATTTATTCGCCACTCAAAAAACTTGATCTTTGTGCGGGAAAACGCGACAATGTGAGCGTAATCATATAGTGTTATTTAACTTAAAATTCTATGAATATTACTGAGAAAATCACCGACGAAAAATTATACGAACTTTGTAAGTTGTACGGCGAGCGGGCGCGATTTTGGAGGCAGAAATTTATCGGGCTTTTGCCGGAGGTGAATCGGAGACGGCTTTTTGAAAAGAAAGGGTTCCAAACTATTCTTGAATTCGCGGCAAAACTTGCCGGAGTGGGTGAAAAGCAACTGGATATGGTATTAAATTTAGAAAAAAGATTTCAGGATAAACCGGATTTGCATAAGGCTTTGGTAAACGGAGAGGTCAGTGTAAATAAATTGGCGAGAGTTGTATCTATTTCTACGCCGGAAAATCAAAGTTTTTTGGCAGAGCAAGTAAAAATCCTTCCGCAAAAAGCTCTGGAGACATTTGTTAGAGATGAAAAAAGTCTGCGCGCGCAGGAATTAGGCGAGCAATTGCCGGTTTTGCAACTCGGGGATTTAGATACAATTTCCGAATCAGAACTTGGATTGTCGCAGGAAGTAAAAGAAAAACTGCATGAATTAAAAAATAAAGGCATAGACATAAACCAATTAATTTTAATGGCGATTCAAAAACGGGAACAAGAAATTGCTGAAGAAAAAGAAAAAATTGCATTTGAGCAAATATCAGAAGAAACATCGCGTTACATCTCCAGAAAAATTGAAAAACTTATAGACACTGAATTTGGCGATAAATGCGCCGTTCCAAATTGCCAAAAAAAATCAGAACAAATTCATCACACTTTGCCGTTTGCCATGCTAAAAAATCATAACCCGTATTTTCTAAAACCCTTGTGCAAAGAGCATCATGCGATTGCGCATGGGATAAATTTGGCTTACAGCAGGCATGCGCGACATTTCTGACAGGCGAACAGAAGTGGGGTTAAGCAAATAATGTGCCTGAAAGACGCGATTTCGCGCTTATACCAATTCGCTGTCAAAAAGTTAGGTCGCTCATCAGGAGAAAAGTCTCCTTTTGATTGCAAATTGGTATAAGTTGTTACGCTAGTTTTTATCGCGTTATTGACGCCGCAACCGGACAAATCAGCCGAAATTCGCAGAAACCGCAATGGAAACCGGGAGCGGGGGAGAAATCTGACACTGAAATTTCGTCAGCGTACTTTAGAATCTGCACTTTCCCTTCCGCCAAATCTTTTTCGCTTCGGACGGTTGAAACTTTTTCCAAGTCATCCAAAAAATAAAACGTTAATTTTGACACCGGAATTTTAAAAACTTCTTTGCACGCGAG